>JAQBDO010000418.1:0-5373 GCA_032124375.1 Gammaproteobacteria bacterium | reverse complement strand
GGTTGCTCAATCAAATGGCGTGAACCGTCACTTGAAGGTGTGGCAGCTTCATAAGCTATTGTTATTGGGCGATAAAGCGATAAATTTTTTACGTGCTACCACCCCCCATACGTGCTATTGCCGTTGGAGGCAAACTAGGGGAAAATAGCGCGCCTTGTCGCTGGGGAATGCTCCGGAGAACAGGTGTGCCGGACGGGTAGCGAACAGGATGCAGACCCGGCCCAGCCAACAATTTGCGACGAGATGAAAAGTCCAGGTGCTTATACATTGGTGCCGGTGGTCTTTTTTGTCGTCGAGCCGGGAAGCCCCGAGGTGGTCGCCTGTTAGTTACGGCGACGAAGCATGAAGAATTCAAATCAGAACAGGAGAAGAACATGGCTGAGCGTAAAGACCTAGCCAATGCCATCCGTGCACTCAGTATGGATGCCGTGCAGAAAGCTAATTCCGGGCATCCGGGTGCGCCAATGGGTATGGCAGACATCGCCGAGGTGCTGTGGAATGACCACCTGAAACATAACCCGACCAATCCGGACTGGTCTGACCGCGATCGTTTTGTCTTGTCCAACGGTCATGGCTCGATGCTGATTTATTCATTGCTGCACCTTACCGGCTATGAATTAAGTATTGAGGATCTGAAGAACTTCCGTCAATTGCATTCCAAGACGCCGGGTCATCCCGAGTATGGCTATGCGCCGGGCGTGGAAACAACGACCGGCCCGCTGGGTCAGGGTATTACCAACGCGGTGGGTATGGCCATCTCGGAACGGGCGCTGGCTGCCACGTTTAATCGCGACGGTCATGACATAGTGGATCACCACACCTATGTTTTCCTTGGGGATGGCTGCCTGATGGAAGGTATCTCCCATGAGGCCTGTTCACTTGCCGGTACGCTTGGGCTCGGCAAGCTTGTCGCTTTCTGGGATGACAACGGGATTTCAATTGATGGTCATGTCGAAGGCTGGTTCACCGACGATACACCGAAACGTTTCGAGGCCTATGGCTGGCATGTTATTGCCGGTGTCGATGGACATGATGCCGCTGCGCTTGACAGGGCAATTGTCGAGGCCAAATCCGTTACCGACAAGCCCAGCATGATTTGTTGCAAAACGACTATAGGTTATGGCTCTCCGAACAAGGCGGGTACGCATGGTTGTCATGGTGCGCCGCTGGGTAATGATGAAATCGCTTTGACCCGCAAGGAGCTGGGTTGGGAGTATGAGCCGTTTGTCATACCTGAAGATGTTTACGAAGGCTGGGATGCGAAAAACAAGGGTCTGCGGGCTGAGTCCGAGTGGAATGACAGATTTGCCGCATACAAGGCCGGTCACCCGGAACTGGCTGCAGAGTATGCACGTCGCATGTCCGGTGAGCTGCCGGCTGACTGGGCGGACAAGTCTGCCGCATTTATTGCTGCCGTGAATGCTGCAGCCAAGACCACCGCGACACGTCATTCATCGCTTGCTGCTATTGAGGGATATGCTGCCTTGTTGCCGGAGATATTCGGGGGTTCGGCAGATCTGGGTTGCTCCAATATGACGGAGTGGTCCGGCTATAAACCGATGCGTGCTGCCAAGCCTGACGCCAACTACATTAATTACGGCGTGCGTGAATTTGCCATGTCGGCAATCATGAACGGTATCGCCCTGCATGGCGGCTTTATTCCGTTCGGTGCGACCTTCCTGATGTTTTCTGAATATGCGCGCAACGCTCTGCGTATGGCGGCATTGATGAAGATTCAAAGTGTCTTTGTCTATACGCATGACTCAATTGGTCTGGGTGAAGATGGTCCGACACACCAGGCAGTTGAGCAGATTCCCACGCTGCGAATGATTCCCAACATGGCGGTATGGCGTCCCTGTGATGCCGTTGAAAGTGCCGTGTGCTGGCAGCAGGCCATCGAAAGAAAGGATGGTCCGTCCTGTCTGATTTTCTCGCGTCAGAATCTTGATCACCAGACGCGGTCAGCGACGCAGCTTGCTGATATTGCCAAGGGTGGCTATGTGTTGAAGGATTGTAACGGTACGCCGGATGTCATCATTATTGCCACCGGCTCCGAAGTAGCGCTGGCCATGGGTGCAGCCAAAGAACTTGCCGGCAAGAAGGTTCGCGTGGTGTCCATGCCATCAACAACCGTCTTCGATCAGCAGGATGCTGCCTACAGGGAATCAGTATTGCCTGCAGGCGTGAGGGCGCGAGTGGCCGTAGAGGCTGCTGTCACCGGAGGCTGGTACAAGTATGTTGGTCTGGATGGCGCGGTGGTTGGGATTGACCGCTTTGGTGAATCAGCACCGGCCGATCAGCTGTTCAAGGAATTCGGTTTTACTGTTGAGAATGTTGTCAAGGCCGTTAACAGCGTCGCCTGATTTGTTCCTGTTTTGTCAGGGCATTCCATGCAGCGGAATAAATTTATAATTATTTTTTTAATCTAGACTTCAGGAGAAAATTTATGGCTATAAAAGTCGGTATTAATGGCTTTGGTCGCATCGGTCGAATGGTGTTTCGTGCAGTAGCGAAGGACTTCAAGGATATCGAGATTGTCGGTATTAACGATTTGCTGGGTGCAGACTACCTGGCATACATGCTGAAATATGATTCAGTACACGGCCGTTTTGATGGTGAAGTCACTTCAGATGCCAATAACCTGATCGTAGATGGTCGCAAGATTCGACTGACTGCAGAGCGTGATCCGGCAGACCTGAAGTGGGGCGATGTCGGTGCTGAAATCGTTATCGATTCCACGGGTTTTTTCCTGACAGAAGAAAGTTGCCAGAAACATATTGATGCCGGTGCCAGGAAGGTTGTCCAGAGTGCGCCTTCCAAGGATGGCACGCCGATGTTTGTTTATGGTGTTAACCACGAGAGCTATGCAGGACAGGCGATTGTTTCTGCAGCTTCCTGTACCACCAACTGCCTGGCACCGATTGCCAAGGTGCTGAACGACAACTGGGGCATCAAGCGTGGCCTGATGACGACTGTGCATGCAGCAACGGCTACACAGAAAACAGTAGACGGTCCTTCCCAGAAAGACTGGCGCGGTGGTCGCGGTATTCTGGAGAACATCATTCCTTCATCTACCGGTGCGGCCAAGGCTGTCGGTGTGGTGTTGCCCGAGTTGAACGGCAAGTTGACCGGTATGGCTTTCCGCGTACCGACTTCCGATGTCTCTGTTGTTGATTTGACAGTCGAACTGGAGAAGGAAGCATCGTACGAAGAAATCTGTGCGGCTATCAAGGCTGCTTCAGAAGGCGCGATGAAGGGCACGCTGGGTTATACAGATCACAAGGTGGTTTCCACGGATTTCCGTGGCTGCAGTCAGTCATCTATCTTTGATGCTGAAGCAGGTATTGCACTGGACGGCACGTTCGTGAAGCTGGTGTCCTGGTACGACAACGAGTACGGCTACACCTGCAACATGATGCGTTTTGTCCAGCATATCGCCGGATAACAGACAGACACGCGTGTTGGTTTGCGTGTGATTGAAATGGCTGTCAGCCCGGAACAGTCCGGGCTGGCAGCTTTCAAGAAGTGTTGTTTGTTAAGGCCTCCAATGTCTTTAACTAACTGCATTTATATATAAATATTCAGGAGTTTTATATGTCTGTCATCAAGATGACTGATCTCGACCTGGCTGGCAAGCGCGTCCTCATCCGTCAGGATCTGAATGTGCCAATCAAGAATGGCAAGGTCACCAGCGACAAACGCATACTTGCTTCCTTGCCAACCATTGAATACGCCATGAATGCCGGTGCCAAAGTGATGGTGATGTCACATCTTGGTCGCCCGACCGAGGGTGAATATGATGAACAGTTCTCATTGGCCCCGGTTGGAGAACACATGGCTGCCTTGCTGGGGCATAGCGTTAAAATGGTCAAGGACTGGATCAATGGTGTCGGCGATATGCGGGACGGCGAGATCGTTTTGTGCGAGAACGTACGTTTCAATGTGGGTGAAAAAAAGAATGACGATGAGCTGTCAAAGAAGATGGCAGCTCTCTGTGACATTTATGTAATGGATGCCTTCGGTACGGCGCATCGCGCGCAGGCATCTACGCATGGTGTGGCTAAATATGCACCAGTTGCCTGTGCCGGACCGCTGCTCGCGGGTGAGCTTGAGGCGCTCGGCAAGGCGCTGGACAATCCGCAGCGCCCCATGGCTGCGATCGTTGGCGGCTCCAAGGTCTCGACCAAGCTGACAGTGCTTGAATCGCTTTCCGGTGTTGTGGATCAGCTGATACCCGGTGGTGGTATTGCCAATACCTTTATTGCGGCCTGTGGTTATAACGTAGGTAAATCCCTTTACGAGGAAGATCTGATCCCGGAGGCAAAACGTCTCATGGAGGCTGCAAAGGCCAAGGGCGGTGAAATCCCGGTACCCACGGATGTGGTTGTTGGCAAGGAATTTTCCGAATCTGCAGCAGCGGTGGTCAAGAAAGTCGAGGACGTGGAGGATGACGATATGATCTTTGATATCGGTCCGGAAACAGCCGCCCGCTTTGCCGCCATGATGAAAAGTGCCGGTACTATCGTATGGAACGGCCCGGTAGGGGTGTTTGAATTCGACCAGTTCGGTGAAGGCACCAAAACACTGGGTACTGCAATTGCAGAGTCTGCCGCGTTTTCGATCGCCGGGGGCGGTGATACGCTGGCGGCGGTAGATAAATATGGCATTGAAGACAAAGTGTCCTATGTTTCTACGGGCGGAGGTGCGTTTCTTGAGTTTCTTGAAGGCAAGATATTGCCCGCTGTTGCCATCCTGGAAGAACGCGCAAAGTAGATTGCTGACAGATGCAATCCATCTACAATAATATAACCTGACATTATGCCAAGACGTACAAAGATTGTTGCAACCCTTGGCCCTGCTACGGACAATGATAGCGTCCTGGATGAGATGATTCAGGCGGGCATGGATGTTGTCAGGGTTAACTTCTCGCACGGGACTCACGAAGATCACATTACCCGCGCCGAGAATGTGCGTAACCGGGCGCGTGCTTATGGTCATCAGGTGGGTGTGATGGCCGATCTGCAGGGACCGAAGATTCGCATCGAGCGTTTCAAGGAAGGGATGATACATCTTGAGAACGATGATCACTTTATTCTCGATGCAGGACTGGATTTTGATGCCGGCACCAAAGAACGTGTTGGTGTCACCTATAAGGCATTGCCTGATGATGTAAACCGCGGCGACACCCTGCTGCTTGATGACGGCATGCTGGAATTGTGGGTAGAGGAAGTTGCTGGTCTTGAGGTACGCTGTCGGGTTGTTGCTGGCGGCAAGCTGACAAACAGCAAGGGTATCAACCGCAAGGGTGGTGGTCTGACGGCCGCTGCGTTAACGGACAAAGATCGCGAGGATATCAAGGTTGCTGCCTCGATG
>JAQBDO010000417.1:0-5274 GCA_032124375.1 Gammaproteobacteria bacterium | reverse complement strand
ATCCAGCAATGTTAGCTGATCTCATCCTCAAGTGTTACTTCCAGCTCCATCGCCTCTTCCTGGAGCTTGCGGAAGAACTGCATTTTCGTCAGGGTGTCTGCAATGCGTTCAAGGCGCCCTGGGGTGTCATCCGCGAATTGCTTTTGCAACAGCGCAATGCGTTCGTCAATATCACCGCGAATGCGATCCATTATCAAACCAAGCGCTGCAAAGGCATCATCCGCCTCACGCACCTCACCGAGAGACTCACGCAGTTCCATCTGCTCCATGAGGAATTCAACGTCACTGGTCGTGTGGTGCTCATCATTTAACTGATAACCATCCAGTCCCAGCAAATAACGCCCGCGTTGCAACGGGTCCTTCAGGATTTGATAACCCTCGTTGATGTCTGTTGCCTGTTGCATTGAGATGCGCCGTTGCTGGTCGCTGGCGTTTACAAAACGATCCGGGTGTACAGCCCGCTGCAGCTCTCGATAACGGCCGTCAAGCAGTTCGCTGTCCACGGTAAAAGACCGGGGCAAGCCAAACAGTTCGAAGTGGGTTGTGGAAGGATCCGCAGCCATAGAAAACACAGAGGAAACCGGCAAGGACGTCAGCAGTCAAGCGGCATCAGACGTTGAAACTCTCCCCGCAGCCGCACTCATCCTTGACATTGGGGTTTTTGAACTGGAAGCCTTCGTTCAGACCTTCGCGCGCATAATCAAGCTCGGTGCCATCCAGATAAACCAGACTCTTGGGATTAACCAGTATCTTGACACCCCGGTCATCAAACACGACATCATCATTTTCAATGCTGTCGGCATACTCCATAACATAAGCCATGCCGGAACAACCCGTGGTTTTCACGCCCAGGCGCAGGCCAACACCACCGCCCCGTTTTTCCAGAAAGGTCTTGACGCGTTCAGCTGCAGCTGCTGTCATTGTAATCGCCATGGTCGTTACCTAGTGTGCCGCCCACTGCACAGATTGAAGATCGATGCCGTCCTTGAACATATCCCAGAGTGGTGATAAATCCCGTAACTTGCCTACCTTCTCCCGCAGCAGACCGGCAACATAATCTATTTCTTCCAGCGTGGTAAAACGGCCAATCGTAAAGCGTATGGAACTGTGCGCAAGCTCATCATTGCGTCCCAGCGCCCTGAGCACATAAGAAGGCTCCAGGCTGGAACTGGTGCAGGCAGAACCCGAAGACACGGCCATATCCTTCAGTGCCATAATCAGGCTTTCACCTTCCACGTAGTTAAAACTGACATTCAGGTTACCGGAGATACGCTGATCCATATCGCCGTTGAGATAAACCTCTTCCATGTCACTGAGACTGTCCCAGAGCCAGTCGCGCAAGACACGGATACGTGCATCGTCTTCCGCCATTTCTTCACGTGCAATCCGGAAGGCCTCACCCATACCGACAATCTGGTGCGTCGGCAATGTGCCGGAACGCAGGCCGCGTTCATGACCACCGCCGTGCATCTGCGCCTCCAGCCGGACCCGCGGTTTGCGACGAACATAGAGTGCACCGATACCCTTCGGACCGTAGACCTTGTGAGCCGAAAATGACATCAGGTCAACCTTGAGCTTTTCAGTATCAACCTCGACCTTGCCGGCACTTTGTGCCGCATCAACATGGAAAATAATCTTGCGCTCACGACAGATTTCGCCAATGGCGGCAATATCCTGAATAACACCAATCTCGTTGTTGACATGCATAATGGAAACCACGGTGGTGTCATCACGCAGCGCAGCCTTGAATTTTTCCAGGTCCAGCAGGCCGTTTGGCTCCGGATCCATGTAGGTCACTTCATAACCCTCGCGTTCCAGCTGGCGGCAGGTATCCAGTACCGCCTTGTGCTCGGTCTTGAGCGTGACAATGTGCTTGCCATTTTTCTGGTAGAAGTGTGCCGCACCCTTGATTGCAAGGTTATTCGATTCGGTGGCACCTGATGTCCAGACGATTTCTTTCGGGTTGGCATTAATCAGTTGTGCCACATCGATGCGCGCCTGCTCCACGGCCGCCTCGGCCTTCCAGCCAAATTCGTGTGACCGCGAGGCCGGGTTACCGAACATGCCCTGACGTGTCAGATAACTGCACATTTTTTCTGCCACACGCTCATCGACCGGTGTGGTTGCCGAATAGTCCATGTAAATCGGAATACTAAGGTTCATTGGAAATACCTGTATGTTCGTCGTAACTGTTTACTGAATATTGATCACACAACCGAGCTTTTCAAGTCGGCCACGTCCACTGTCATACCCGTCTGCTGTCGCCGCACCACCGCATTAACCTTTTCACGCCGCAGAAAACTGGCCAGCGTTATATCATTCAGAAATTCGTAAATTCCCATGCCGAGTTTTTTCCATAACGCATGGGTCAGGCAACGCTCCCCCCCCTGGCAATCCTCGTTGCCCTCGCACAGGGTGACATCAATCCCTTCACCGATAGCGTTAATTACCTGCGCAATAGAGATGTCCCCGGGTGCGTAGGCCAGGTGATAACCACCGCCGGGTCCGCGCAGGCCCTCTACCAGACCGGCCTTCTTCAAACGCGCGAACAACTGCTCAAGATACGACAGCGAAATGCCCTGTGTTTCCGAGATATCCGCCAGCGTCACCGGTCCCTCGTCATACCGGATCGCTAGATCCAGCATGGCAGTCACCGCATAACGCCCTTTGGTTGATAACCGCATGTTGTTTAACCCGTCGCTAACCCAGCGGATACGTGGCCGTCCGGTGGATAATAACCTACTAAAACACTCAGGTACTGATTATGCGGCAGTCGGGGTTAACCCGCAAGGCTTGGGATACTGCTCAGGAGAGATATACGGGCAAGAAATTTCTTCAGGATTCAACACTAAGTAACGGTTTTTTGGCAGCCTGCGCAGCTTCATTGTCCGGCAGCTGCACTCGACCGGGGATAAAGCGGTGCCCCTGCATCAGGCAATAACCCAGCCATTTCTGCAAGAACCGGTTCATACGCCACTTTTCGGTCAGCGTATAGCGGTTGAACATCCGGTTGTAGCTGGCATGGCGTACGCCACGGCGGCGACCACAGGAGATGACCTCGCCCACCTGTGCATCGTGGTACATGCGTACCTGCATGTCCGGCGCCGGGAAACTGCCTTCTTTATCGTGGAACGTGTAGGTGAGATTAAGCGTGGTGGTGAACTTGCAGCGTTCGACTATACGCAGGTGCAGATCGAGCACACCGTCAATGCGCGAGTAGACATCATCAGGCATGGCATCGAGGTCGGGAACAAGGTTGCGCAAACGAATATAGTTACACTCATACAATTCCATCAGGCCTGCAAAGTTTTGTGCAGGGATACCGCTGTGTAGAAAATGTCTGAGTGTACAACGCATATTCGAATCATAGCATGTTAATTGTTAACTGCTTAATTACAGCGGACCATGCAAAATGCTGGTATTTGCAGCGCTATCGGCGATAATTACCATCCCTTGACAACACCTCAACAGTTGACACAAAGCCGCTTTCATGTCTGACAAACCGATCATCGCGCTATTGCGCAAGCAATTGCCGGCGCGTTGCATACTCACACATGCGGAAGAATTGCGTCCGTATGAATGTGATGCGCTGTCTGCCTACCGCCAGTTACCCATGGCTGTTGTCATTCCGGATACAACGCAACAAATTCGCGCCACACTGCAACTCTGTTCAAAAAACAAGGTACCGGTTGTCGCACGCGGTTCCGGCACCGGGCTTTCTGGCGGCGCCCTGCCACATGCAGACGGTGTCTTGCTCAGCCTGGCAAAGTTTAATCAAATAATCTCTATTGATCCGCTCAACCGTACCGCGCGGGTACAACCCGGCGTCACCAACCTTTCCATCTCAAAGGCCGCTGCACAGTACGGCCTGTACTATGCGCCAGACCCTTCTTCGCAAATTGCCTGCTCTATCGGCGGCAATGTTGCTGAAAATGCCGGTGGTGTGCACTGCCTGAAATACGGACTGACGACACACAACATCCAGGCCCTGGAAATCATGACCATCGATGGCGAACAACTCAGCATTGGCAGCCAGGCACTCGATGCGCCCGGCTATGACCTGCTCGCCCTGCTGACCGGCTCGGAAGGTCTGCTGGCAATCACCACTGAAGTCACCGTCAAGCTGTTACCCTGCCCGGAAGTTGCGCAAGTCGTACTGGCCGCCTTTGACTCGATCGACGCCGCCGCCGCCGCCGTTACCGCCACCATCGCCAGCGGCATTATTCCTGCCGGCCTTGAACTGCTCGACAAACCGGCCATCAAGGCGGTCGAACAATTCATCGATACCGGCTACCCGAAAGAAGCGGCCGCCATCCTGTTGTGCGAACTTGACGGTACCCAGGCAGATGTCGCCGCACAGATTGAGCGTGTCAAGCAGGTATTCACCGAGGCCGGCGCCACAGAACAAAAAGTCTCTCGTGATGAGCAGGAGCGCCTGCGCTTCTGGGCCGGCCGCAAGGCTGCCTTCCCCGCCATGGGCAGGTTGTCACCGGACTACTACTGCATGGACGGCACTATTCCACGCAAACACCTGGCGCAGGTACTCAATACTATCAGCGCCCTGTCTGAGGAATACGGGCTGCCGATTTGTAACGTATTCCATGCCGGTGACGGCAATCTGCATCCACTGATCCTGTACGATGCCAATCAGGCCGGGGAACTGGAGCGCACGGAAGAGCTGGGCGGCAAGATACTGGAACTGTGTGTCGCGGTCGGCGGCACCATCACCGGCGAACACGGCGTTGGCATGGAGAAGATCAACCAGATGTGCGTGCAATTCACCAGCGCCGAATTGCAACAGTTTCATGACATCAAACGAGCCTTCGACCCGGAGCAACTGTTAAACCCCGGCAAGGCCATTCCTACCCTGCACCGCTGCGCTGAATTTGGCGCCATGCATGTGCATCACGGCGAACTGCCACATCCCGAGCTGGAACGTTTTTAACCAAAGACTGTGAGCATGAGTATTGAAAAGGACATACAGGAACAGGTGCAATCGGCGATAGCCGCACACACACCACTTGCCATTCAGGGTGGCAACAGCAAGCACTTCTACGGTCGTGTAACAAAGGGCGAGCCCCTGTCAGTCAGGGATCACCGCGGGATCATTGACTACACACCCTCCGAGCTGGTTGTTTCTGTACGTGCCGGCACACCACTGGCAGAACTGCAGTCAGTGCTTGACCGGGAAGGCCAGATGCTGCCTTTTGAACCACCGCATTTTGCCGAGACTGCAACCGTCGGTGGCTGCATTGCCAGCGGCCTGTCAGGGCC
>JAQBDO010000416.1:0-4995 GCA_032124375.1 Gammaproteobacteria bacterium | reverse complement strand
GAGCGGAACATCAGCAGGATCATGGGTATCAGCACCATCGGCAGGAACTGAATCAGACCGTACGGCCGCAGGTCACCATCACCCGCACGCTCGGTCAGGTGCCAGTAGACAATCGACAACACCCCTACCAGCAGCAGCGGCCACAACAATGCCCGCCCTGCACCGGGTGACAGATACTCACCTATGATAATGGAAAAAAAGGCCATAAAGGCGAGCGTCATGGGCAGCCGGTCCCACACCAGCGATTCGTTAGAGGGATCGAGGTGGTAGTAAGCAGAGCCAACCCCGGTGAGCAAGACACCGGCAAAGAACACCACGTAGGCCCATTTCAATTCCGGCAAGCCACCCGTCAGCGGTTTACGCCCCGACAACAGCAGCAAGCCGAGCAGACCGGCAATGACAAACGGGAGGTTAGAGACAACATTCCAGAAATGCGGAACGCCATGGAGTGTGCGCTGATCAGCGAAATCATGGTAGGCCGGATCCTGTGGAATCGGCGGTATAAAGAAAACCACTACGATAGCCAACAGGGTAAAGCCGGCAAGGCAGCTTAATCTGAAATCATTTCCGCGCATATAATGCATGATAGCGATGAAATCAGAGGCATACCAGAACCGTCATCCCGGCCTGCACCGGGTGACAACAACCTGGGTAACCAGGCTGTTCCCGAACGCGATTTCCGTGCCAACCCCTGACGGGTACGCTGCGCTTTACCCGTCCTGAAAAATATCAGCACACCTCTGCAACAAAAGTGATGCGGGAGCGGATTGCCTCCGCGATTATGCGCCGCCCTGCATACTGTCAATCACGGCATTCAGTGTCGCACTGGGGCGCATAACCTTCGCGGTCAACTGCCTGTCCGGGCGATAATAGCCGCCCAAATCTGCAGGAGTGCCTTGCACACTATTCAGCTCGGCAACAATGACCTGCTCATTGTCGGCCAGCTGTTTCGCCAGCGGCGCAAAGCTGGCCTGTAAAGCCTTGTCAGCATCCTGCGCAGCCAGTGCCTGTGCCCAGTACATCGCCAGGTAGAAATGGCTGCCACGCGTGTCCAGTTCCCCCACCTTGCGCGATGGTGATTTATTGTTATTCAGAAACTGGCTGTTGGCTGCATCCAGTGCAGTAGCAAGCACCTGTACCTGACTGCTACCTGTTTTTTGAGCCAGATCCTCCAGCGACGCCGCCAATGCCAGAAACTCACCCAGTGAATCCCAGCGCAAATGGTTTTCTTTCAGCAGTTGCTGCACATGCTTGGGCGCAGACCCGCCCGCGCCGGTCTCAAACAAACCACCACCGGCCAGCAGCGGCACGATGGATAACATCTTGGCGCTGGTACCGAGTTCCAGGATCGGAAACAGGTCGGTCAAATAGTCACGCAACACATTACCGGTCGCAGAAATCGTGTCATCCCCGGCCCTCACGCGTTGCAGCGTATAGCGGATAGCATCAACCGGTGATTCAATCAGTATTTCCAGGCCACTGGTGTCGTGGTCTTTAAGATAGACCTCAACCTTGTCAATCAGGTTTGCATCGTGCGCACGGTTCTTGTCCAGCCAGAAAACGACCGGCTGCCCCGTCAGGCGCGCCCGCTTCACCGCCAGCCTTACCCAGTCACGAATTGGCAGATCCCGGGTCTGGCACATGCGCCAGATATCGCCCTGCTCAACCGTGTGTTCCAGCACGGTATTGCCTGCTGCATCGGTGACGCGCACCACACCGCTGGCCGGTATTTCAAAGGTCTTGTCATGCGAGCCATACTCTTCCGCCTTCTGCGCCATCAGGCCAACATTACTGACACTGCCCATGGTGGTTACATCAAACGCACCGTGCTGTTTGCAGAAATCAATAACGGCCTGATAGATACCGGCGTAATTGCGATCGGGAATCATCGCGCTGGTGTCCTGCAACGTGCCATCCGGCCCCCACATCTGACCGGAAGACCGAATCATGGCCGGCATGGACGCATCGACAATCACATCACTGGGTACATGCAGGTTGGTAATACCCCTGTCCGAGTTCACCATCGCCAGTTCGGGACGGTGTTGATAAACCGCCTGCAAGTCAGCCTCGATCTCCTTGCGCTGAGCCTCCGGCAAACCGGCAATCTTCGCATAGACATCACCCACACCATTGCGCGTATCCACACCCAGCTGCTCAAAGGTCGCCGCGTGTTTCTCAAACACATCCTTGTAATATACATTCACCGCATGGCCAAAAATAATCGGGTCAGATATCTTCATCATGGTGGCTTTCATATGCAACGACAGCAACACGCCCTGCGCCTTCGCAGCCTGCATCGCCTCTTCAAAAAACGCGCACAACTTGTTGCGGCTCATCACCGTCGCATCGATCACTTCACCAGCGAGCACCGCCACTGCCTCTTTTAACACCTGCTGTTCACCGGCCCCGGTCGTCAGGGTGATTTTCACATCACCCGCGCAAGACATCACGACAGACTGTTCGCTGGAATAAAAGTCACCATCGGACATGGAAACCACCTGTGATTTTGAGTCAGACGACCACGCCCCCATCGAGTGCGGGTGTTTTTTCGCATACGCCTTGACCGGACCCGCCACACGGCGATCCGAGTTACCCTCACGCAGCACCGGGTTCACCGCGCTACCCAGCACCCGCGCATAGCGTGCCTTGACCTGCTGTTCCGCGGCAGTGGCGGGCTCATCGGGATAATCCGGAATGTCATACCCGAGCGTCTGCAATTCCTTGATGGCGGCATGCAACTGCGGAATCGATGCACTGATATTGGGCAATTTGATAATGTTTGCCGCGGGTGTTTTCGCCAGCTCCCCCAGCTCGGCCAGGGCATCGCCAAGCTGCTGCGCGGCTGTCAGATTGTCGGGGAAATTGGCAATAATCCGGCCCGCCAGGGAGATGTCACGGGTCTCCACATTCACACCCGCCTGCCGGGAAAAGGCCTGCACAATGGGTAAAAATGAATACGTGGCCAGTGCCGGCGCTTCGTCGGTCTCGGTGTAGATGATGGTTGACTCTGACATAAATCTGTTTCCCGGGAAATGAGGAGTGACAGGGGAAGCCCTGTGAGACCGCATATACTATTTCAGAACAGGATTGAGTTCACTATCCCGTTTGCAGGAATGGGAGCGTCTGACCTGCAGCTACGTTACCGCCTTTTGAATGAGCGGAATCAATGGCTCTGGCAGCGTGATATTGCCGGCAAGCGCAAACTGCTGTGCCTCGGCGGACATTTTGTTCCAGGTCTTGCGGACGATATCCAGCCACTTGTCTTCGTCATATTCCGGATGCTTGTCGACAAACGCCTGCATGTAGTGCTCAATAAACACCAGATCGGTGACATCCTCCAGCACCTGCGTGTCCGGGTTTTCCTTGATCCTCTTCTTGGCCACAGACTCCCTGACCCGGCCAATAACCTCTTCACCGTAACCCGCCTGCTGCAACAGGCCCGCCGCAGTCTCTGCCTGGATCTTATAGAGGTCCTTGCGCCACTGCAGGTAACCGATACGGTCCATCGGGTAGGCATCACGCGGAGATTTCCAGCGCTGCACATGTTGCGCACGAACGGCCAGCTTCACCGCATCATCAGCCTCGGGCATAAAGCGCTGCAGCATGTCAGACATACGCTGCGAGTAAAGCAGCTCTTTCGGCCAGTCCTTGCCGTCTGCCGCCGCCTTGTTAGGGTCTTCACTATTTGCGGCATCGATTAACGCGATTGCCTTTTCAAAAGTTGAAAATTGTTCAGACATGGTAGTCACTCACCCTGTTACAAAATTATTTCAGCCAAGTATACCGGAAGCAGGCGTTACCGGGGTATATTGAAGCCTCCGCAAACCGCGCGTACCATGCTGACCCGGACACACCAAAAAGGATAAAACAAACATGTACAAAAGCCAGAGAAAGCAGCGCGGCGCTTCCGCCATCGGCATTATCATCACCCTGGCGATTATCGGCATCGGCGCCTATATCGGGTTTCAGTACCTGCCACTGTACATCGAGGCCGGCACCGTCGACTCCATCCTGACCAGTATCGAGAATGCCGACAAGGAAAAACCCGTTACCAGCGTGCAGCAAATCCGCGGCATGATTGAAAAACAGCTGAACATGAACCAGATGGAAGAGCTGGCTGACAGCTTCAAGGTGACGCAGGACGAAGAGATATTCATCGTCAAGGTCCACTATGAAAGGGTACTCAATCTGATTTATGAAAAGAAACTCATCATAACCGACAAAACGCTTACCCTGGAATAAAGCTGCCCCCTGCAGCGCCTCTGCCTAGCCAGAATCATACAACATGAACATCCACTGCCGTCATCCCGGCCTGCGCCGGGATGACGGTAATGTATGACAGTAGCCCGGATTGTATGAGGTCTAATAAATTCGACCCTGCAAAAAACGCAGTTGCAGGGCGGAATTTACCTGTGCCTGGCGCTGTAACGGGTATTCCGCCAGACTGACCTGATGCAAACCGGGCCACTACCGGATTTTGGCTTCTACCCCCGGCAATCCTCGTCAAATTGCCTGCAGGTAATCAATAATCCGGTTAATCAACTGCTTCCGGGTTTCACCCGTGACTCCCGGGTCAAGTGGCGGCATTGTAGTGAACTTGTTAATGGTCGACGGCCTGTCAATCCACTCATATAACTCTTCCCTGGACCTGCCCTTGATACTTTGCCGAATATCCATACCAAATTTATTGCCACCAAAACCATCTATTTTGTGGCAGCTGAGACAGTTATTCTTGTAGCCGTCAAAACCCGCCTCTACCTCGGCAGATGCGCCCTGCGGCAACAGACTCTTCAACATCGAATCTGAAACCAGCTCAATACTAAACACCTGGTAGGGCCATCCGTAGGCGTTTGATGTCAGCAATTCCGGTTTTTTCAGGTTATCCCACACCAGGTAGAACGGCGCCAGCGCTACACCACGTTCCTGCTGATTGCTGTTATCGATTGTAAACGGCTGACCATCTGCACGGGCAAAGGTCATGTAGGCATCACCTTG
>JAQBDO010000415.1:0-4157 GCA_032124375.1 Gammaproteobacteria bacterium | reverse complement strand
GCTCGCGCACGACGTTATGCCATGCAGGCGCTGTACCAGTGGGATCTGTCCGGCTCCGATTTGCCCCTGATACGACGGCAGTTTCTGGAGGCCGAGGACTTCTCCAAAGCGGACACAAAATACTTCATCGAATTACTGAGCGAAGCGCCAAAGAACATTGATATTATTGATGAAAATATATCAAAATTTATTGACCGCCCGTTTGAGCAGCTGGACCCGGTGGAGCGTGCCGTGTTGCGACTGGCGACCTATGAGCTGCTCTATCGACTCGATATCCCGTTTCGAGTCTGTATCAATGAGGCGGTGCAGCTGACCAGGAAATTTGGCGCCGAACAGGGCCATGCCTTTGTCAACGGCGTGCTGGACAAGGCAGCTCAAAAACTGCGTGCTGCTGAGTGTAAAAAGACAGGTAAGCACGCTGCCGGGCGCTGAGGCGCGCATGTCAGACACCGAGTTTGACATCATCCGCCGCTATTTCATGCGGCAGCAACCCCATCGCAAGGATGTCATCACCGGTATCGGTGACGACGCGGCGCTGTTGCAGGTGCCTGCCGGGATGGAGCTGGTTGTCAGTATGGACACGCTGGTTGACGGTGTGCATTTCCCCCGGGGTACGACGGCGGCAGCCATTGGACACAAGGCGCTGGCCGTTAATCTCAGTGATCTCGCCGCAATGGGTGCTGAACCGGCCTGGGTGACGCTGTCGCTGACCCTGCCGGTCGCTGCTGCGAACTGGCTGGCTGATTTTTCTCAGGCCTTTTTCAAGCTGGCTGACCATTACGGGGTGCAACTTGTCGGCGGTGATACCACGCAGGGCCCGCTTTCCATCACGGTGCAGGCACACGGTTTTGTCCCTGCAGGAAAGTCGCTGCGGCGTCGAGGTGCACGCGTTGGTGATCATATCTATGTCAGCGGTACCCTCGGTGATGCCGGCCTTGCCTTGCAACTGGCAGGAGGTGCCGCGGATGAATTGCAACGACGACTGGACTATCCGCAGCCACGCATCGACGTCGGGCAGGCCTTGAGGGGCATCGCCAGTGCGGCCATTGATATTTCTGACGGTCTGCTGGCCGATCTGGGACATTTGCTGGAACATGATCAGCTGGGTGCGGCATTGTCTATCGATGAATTGCCGCGTTCTGCTGCCTTTGCAGAAACGGTAAAGCAGGGCGGGGCAGATGTTCGTTCGCAGTACTATGACTTGCCACTGTCGGCCGGCGATGACTATGAGCTGTGTTTTACAGTGCCGGAAGCATTACTGGGGCAGCTGGCATCCGTACAGCAACAGCTTTCCTGTGCCTGTACGCGCATTGGCATTGTCGAGCAGCAAGCAGGTATTCGATGTTGTACATCTGACGGGAAACGTTACGCGATGACAGCAGGGGGTTACCTGCACTTTGGGAAGCCACATGACTGAAGCAATAGCACCGCGTCTGTTGCGGCACCCGGTAGATTTTCTGGCGCTTGGTTTTGGCAGTGGCCTGGTGCCACGTGCGCCGGGAACAGCCGGCACCGTGGCGGCTATCCCGGTGTACCTGGCGCTGCAATCATTGGCATTACACCTGTATCTGCCGTTGGTGGCGGTACTGTTTCTGGCGGGTATTCCAATATGTGCGCATACGGCAAACCGACTCGGTGTACATGACCATCCCGGTATTGTCTGGGATGAGATTGTCGGTTACCTGGTGACCATGACATTTGCACCGCCCGGCTGGTTGTGGGTTGTTGCCGGTTTTGTGCTGTTCCGGTTCTTTGATGTCCTGAAACCCTGGCCGATCAAGTGGTTTGATCGCAAGGTCGGTGGTGGCTTCGGCATCATGGTGGATGACTTGTTGGCGGGTATTGCGGCAGCGGCGGTCCTGCAACTGCTGGTGATGTATCTCCCGGAAGGGTTTCTGCAGTAATCGCCCGGCTTTGCGCAGGATATGCTTCGCAGCGCCCGGCATATCCTGCGGTTTTTGTCTAATATTGGGTGGCTTTAACTGTTATCCGCGAGCAGCGGTGTAAGCCAGCGTTGATAAACGCTGTCAGCAACATGGCGGGCTGCAGCAATCCTGGCCGGCAGGTCTGCGGTCATCTGTGCTGCCGACTGTACGGTCGCACTGGTCTCCTGCAGTTCATGCTCATAGAGTGCGGCCCACTCGCCAACCATGGGCAGGGTCATCTCAACATGACATTGCAGGGCAAGGGTGTTGCCAATGGCGAAGGCCTGGCGGGCACAATGCTCACTCTCAAGCATGACCTCGGCACCATCCGGTATGGAAAAGGTTTCACCATGCCAGTGAAACAGCGTGGTTTCCTCCGGCAGGCCGGCAAGCCATTGTCGAGCCGCTGGAGTATTGCACTTGCGCACGCTGTGCCAGCCGATTTCCTTGACGGGGTTGGCGCTGACGGTGCCGCCCAGTGCCTTTGAAATCAGCTGGCCACCGAGGCAGTGTCCAAGGACCGGCAGTCTGGCTGCCTGTGCCATGCGAATCAGTTTCAGTTCCTGTTCGATCCATGGCAGAGGATCATTGACGCTCATGGAGCCGCCCATGAATACCAGTCCGGAGCAATCATCGAGTGTCTCCGGTAGCGTGTCACCTTCATCGACGCGGACCAGGCGCCAGGGGATGGCATGACGTTCCAGTACCTCGGCGAGGTAACCGGGGCCCTCACCGGCGATATGGCGAAATATGGTCAGGGGTCTCATAATCGGTATCAGTTAAGCGGCAGGATGGAATAATGCGATTATCCAGAAATTTTCCGGTTCTTCCAGTTCTTCTAGTGCTTTGTTTGTCGAGTACGGCGACGTTTGTACAGGCGGCAGATGATGTGCGTGTGGTCGGCCTGTTCAGTGATCGTGTCGTGTTGCTTGTCGATGGACAGCAGCGTTTGCTGAAAGTGGGGCAGACCAGCCCGGAAGGAGTGACGCTGATATCGGCTACCAGTGAGAAGGCTACTCTGCTGGTTAATGGAAAGGAAATTGTCATGCGTATGGATGGTCGGGTAACTGCGCGCAAGCGTGCACCCGAAGTCGATGAGGTGCAGGTCTGGCGTAATCCCGCCGGTATGTACACCACTGTTGGCAGTATTAATGGTCTGCTGGTCACCTTCCTGGTGGATACCGGCGCCTCGGCGGTGGCGATGAATGCACGCGAGGCGCGGCGACTTGGTATTGATTACCGTGTTGTCGGCAGGGAGTCGGGCGTTACTACTGCTTCCGGTGCTGAGCGTGGCTGGGCAGTTACGCTGGATACGGTGAAAGTGGGTGATCTGGAGCTTCGTAATGTGGCTGCGATGGTGCTGGAAGGGGGATATCCGGTGACCACGTTGCTGGGGATGTCTTATCTCGGGCAGTTGGAAATCAATAATGATGGTCGGTTGATGACTTTGCGGAAGAAGTATTGACGGTTATTTTTATCTCTTTCCTTTATATATATTGGTTTTGGTTGGGTTCTCTTGTCGGGTAATGTGTTTCGCCCATTTGGGCGAGGTACTTTCTCTTGCTTGCCCAAGAGAAAGTACCCAAAGAGAAGGGCACCCGGCGCACTCATCGGCTGGCGCCGATGCCCTGCGTTCCTCGCTAATCCGGGGGCGCGCGCAACTCGGAGTTTTATGAGGTCGGCAAGCCGACCCCATAAAACTTGCCTCAAACAGGGCGCGCGCCTGTTCCCGGATTGGCTGCGGTACTCAGTGAGTGCAACGGGGCTAAGGGCAAGAACCCCAGCACCGTTGGCGTAGCCGAGCATCGCAGGTATTTTGAGAGCAAGCGAGCCGCCGTGTCGAGCTGGATTTGCCAGCCACAGGCGCAGCAAATTCTGCGAGTTCGGCGAGCGCTCAAAATACCGGGAAGCGCAGGGAACCCGCAAAGCGGGCAAGCCGTCGGGTCGCGTTTCTTTTGGGTACTTTTCTTTGGCGGAGCAAAGAAAAGTACCTCGCCCAATGGGGCGAAACACATTGCTCAACAAGCGGATAAAACGGAGATCAATATCTGAAAAAGGAAAAAAATAAAAGATAGAAACAACCGTCAATACTTCTTCCGCAATGTCATCAACCGACCATCATTATTAATTTCCAGCTGCCCGAGATAAGACATCCCCAGCAACGTAGTCACCGGATACCCCCCTTCCAGCACCATCGCAGCCACATTACGAAGCTCCAGATCACCCACCTTC
>JAQBDO010000414.1:0-3704 GCA_032124375.1 Gammaproteobacteria bacterium | reverse complement strand
GAAACACAAGCTGGAGCCGACGAAAGTAGAGCCGCTGGATGTGGGTATGGCGGATGAACAAAGTGGCAAACCCGGCATTGATTATCTCGATCTTCTGGACGCCATTCTGGCCATTCACATCAGTGCGATTGTCGGTTTTCTGATCAATTCCGGACTGGAAGATATCGGGCTCAAGCTGCCACTGTTCGTTACCTGCCTGTTTGCGGGCATCCTGATTACCAATCTAATTCCCAAGTCCTATCCACGTATCTCTGGTGTTGCCTGGCCCAGCCGCAAACCGGCCATTGCCCTGATTGCGGAGGTTTCTCTCGGGACCTTTTTGGCGATGTCTTTGATGAGTATGCAGTTGTGGACGCTGGTTGATCTTGCAGGTCCTATTATCACCATACTTGGTGCGCAGTTTCTGATAGCAATTTGTGTAACCCTGTTCGTTGTTTTTCCGTTGCTGGGGCGTAACTATGATGCCGCTGTCGTCTGTGCCGGCTTTGGTGGTATCTCGCTGGGATCGACACCGACCGCCATGGCTAATATGTCGGCGGTGACGCAACGCTACGGTGCCTCGCACCTGGCATTTGTTATCGTGCCACTGGTGTGTGCCTTTTTCATTGACCTGATAAATGCCCTGCTGATTCCGCTGTTTCTCTCGCACTTCTGACGCATTATTTTTCCGGCAGTGAAACAGACCCCGAAACAGATTCTTCAGACAGTATTTGGTTACAGTGATTTTCGCCCGCATCAGCAGGAAATCATTGCCGGTATCATCTCGCAGCGCGATGCCTTTGTGTTGATGCCGACCGGCGGCGGCAAGTCCCTCTGTTACCAGATTCCGGCGCTGTACCTTGCTGGAACAGCGATCGTTGTTTCACCGTTGATCTCCCTGATGAAGGACCAGGTGGATGCGCTGCATGCCAACGGTGTGCGGGCCGCCTGCTATAACTCCTCCCTGGATGAGCAGCTATCGCGGCAGGTACTGGCACAATTTCATGCCGGTGAACTTGATCTTCTGTATGTCGCGCCGGAACGGTTGATGTCGGCCGCTTTTCTGACACGCCTGCAAGACATTGATATTTCGCTGTTTGCGGTTGATGAGGCGCACTGCGTCTCGCAGTGGGGGCATGATTTTCGTCCGGAATATGTACGGCTGGGCGAGCTGCGTGAGCTATTTCCGGATATCCCGGTGGTGGCATTCACGGCCACGGCTGACTCCCAGACCCGCAAGGATATTATTGTCCGTCTGCGCCTGCACACCCCGGATGTTCATGTAACCGGCTTTGATCGCCCGAATATCCGTTACAGCGCGCTGGAAAAGAGCAAGCCATTCGACCAGTTGAAGGCCTTTCTCAATCAGCATCGGGATGAGGCCGGAATCGTTTATGCGTTAAGTCGAAAGCGGGTCGAGGAGGTTGCAGCCAAATTGCAGCTGGCCGGTTTTCGCGCGCTTCCTTACCACGCCGGTCTGCCTGCCGCACAACGCCAGCTGGCGCACGAAAAATTCATGCGCGACGAAGTGGATGTGGTGGTGGCTACCGTGGCCTTTGGCATGGGGATAGACAAGCCTGATGTGCGCTTCGTGGTGCATTATGATTTGCCCAAAAACATTGAGGGCTATTACCAGGAAACCGGTCGTGCCGGGCGTGATGGACTGCCGGCGGATGCCTTGTTGTTGTTCGGGCCGCAGGACATGGTGATGGCGCGCCGCATGGTGGAGAACAGTGTCAACGAAGAACAGAAACGCATTGAAACCTACAAGCTCAACAGCATGATTGCATTCGCCGAGGCGTTGACCTGCCGACGCCGGGTGCTGTTGAACTACTTTGGTGAAGACCTCAGGGAGGACTGTGGTAATTGTGATATCTGCTCTGACCCTCCCGAATGTTATGACGCGACGGTTGATGCTCAAAAGGCACTCTCCTGCGTGTGTCGGGTCGGGCAGCGCTTCGGCATGCGCCACGTGGTCGACGTCCTGCGGGGGCTGGACAATGAACGCATTCGAAATCTTCATCACAGTGAGTTGAGTACCTACGGTATCGGTAGTGAGCACAGTGATGCCGTGTGGACCAGCCTGTTTCGCCAGTTGATACACCGTGGTTACCTGATTCAGGATATTGCCAATTATTCAGTGCTAAAACTGACAGCGGAGGCGCGCCCCCTGCTGAAAGGCGAGGTGCAGCTGGAGTTGGCCAAGCCAAGATTACGTGAACGTGGCAAGATAAAACAGAAACTGGTTGTTGCAGTTGAAGGCCGCGATGAACTGTTGTTTGAACTGCTGCGAGAGTTGCGCAAAGAGCTGGCTGCAGAGGAGGGGATTGCGCCGTATATGGTATTTGGTGATGCAACACTGACGCAGATGGCTATTTTGTTACCGTCTACGCCGGCTGAGTTTCTGGATATCAACGGAGTCGGCGACAAGAAGCTGGTGAAATATGGCGATGTATTTATGAAAGAGATTGCTGATTATCGGGTTGCGGCTACCCAGGGAATCTCGGGTTAATTGATTTCTCGCCATCCCGGCGAAGGCCGGGATCCGGATCCAGCATCTTGTCGGGCTATGTTGACGTCGGCCCGACCTGCCATAGACTGCGATGGTCTTTTTTGCGATTCCCTCGGGTTTTCACGGGCAAGCATTACCTGTAACTGTCAGCTATCTTTACAATCCCCCATCTGGCCTGATTGCTGAAAACACATAACCACTTGAAATAATATTAAATAATTATATTGCGGAACGTTTCTTGCAGGTTTTTCAACAAGATTGGATTTTTGATGGTTGTTCTTATGATTGGCAGGCAAACCCTCACGGGACTGGTATGGCTATTGTCACTGTTCGCATTTCCTGCGAGCGCGCTCGTACCTGCGCCTGATGATTTGCGCGAGGAAGCTGTACGTTACAATAGTGGTGAGGGTGTGACGCAGGATTATGTGCGTGCCTACGACCTGTACTGCCTGGCCGCTTTGCAGGGTGATGGTGAGGCGGCCTATCACCTCGGTGCGATGCATCTGAACGGCTGGGGTCGGGAGGCGGATGAGGCACTCGCAGCCGGCTGGTTCAAACAGGCAGAGAAACGTGGTGATTTGGGTGCCAGCCGGATGCTTGAGGATCATCTCAGCGGCGCCACGCTGGCAGCTGACCCGGGTTGCCCGCTGGTTGAGCCGACACCAGACCGGGCCGAGGTGACCACCTGGGTGAATTTACTGGCGCCATACTACGACCTCAATCCTGAACTGGTGCTGTCGCTTATCCAGGTGGAGTCAAATTTTGATGCGCGTGCAAAATCACCGAAGAATGCGCGCGGACTGATGCAACTGATGCCGGCCACTGCAAAACGCTTCGGTGTGAATGACATCAGGAATCCCATACAAAATTTGCAGGGAGGCATGGCTTATCTGCGTTGGCTGAGTGACCACTTTAAGGGCAAGGTCAAGCTCATACTTGCAGGCTATAATGCCGGCGAAGATGCAGTAAAGAAGCACAAGGGTATTCCCCCCTACAAAGAAACCCGTGATTATGTCAATCGCATTGTACACATCTACGCCGGTTACATACGTGCCCGTAGAGGGATGGGCAAGTCGGCGAACAACGCCAGTAACAAGGCGCGCGTTAAAAAAGAGACAGCCCTGCAACAGGCAGCGGCGCGTAATGAACGTGCGCTTGCCCGGAATTACATTTCACCCTCCAGCATTAAATAACAGTTCCCCGTTGTTGTTCT
>JAQBDO010000413.1:0-4490 GCA_032124375.1 Gammaproteobacteria bacterium | reverse complement strand
CACAACAAATGAAAAGCTGTGGCGCGGTATGGCTGCCTTCCTGCCGACGTACAGGGCATAGAGACCAAGCATTACCATCAGCAGTATCCCCGGGACGATACCGGCCAGAAACATCTGATCGATGCTGACGCCGGCAACAATGCCGTACAACAGGATTGCGAGGCTGGGTGCAAACAACAGGCCCAGTGAGCCGGAGGTGGTCAGCAGCCCCAGTGTGAAACGTTCCTTGTAGCCGGAATGTATCAGCATGGGAAACATCAACCCGCCCAGCGCAAGAATAGTGACGCCGGAGGCGCCGGAGAACGCGGTAAAGAAGGCACAGGATGCAATGGCCACACCTGCCATGCCACCCGGGAGCCAGCCGACGGACGCGTTGAACAACTGGATCATGCGTTCGGGTGCACCACCAGCGGCAAGTACCACGCCGGCAAAGGTAAACAGGGGGATGGCTGCAAGATGTGGTGAGGACGCCAGTCGATTGAGTTCGACGGCCAGCAGGGCCGGATCCAGTCCGGCGTTAAAGGTTGCCAGCAGGCTGCCACCGGCGAGTGCTACAAACAGGGGCAGACCGAGCAGGGCCAGCAGAATCAGTACACCGACCAGGATCAGGGTCATGGCTCGTCGTTATCCTTTCCCGGAGAAAACAAGCCCCCGAGCAGGAAGTGAAGTGACAGCAGGAAAAAGCCAAACGGGGTAATCAGGGCAAGAATTGAGGTCCAGCGTTCATGCTCGGCGACATATTGCCAGTCGTCATACCAGAAACGTATCGCTGCCCAGGTCATGATGCCGCAGAGCACCGAGGAAATCAGGTACAGTGGTGGATGCAGCAGCCTGATTCGTTTCGGCTTCATGCACGCGGCAACGACATCAATGCGGATGTGTTTGTGACGTTCAACGGCCAGTACGGCACCGAAAAAGGCGACATAGAGGACCATGTAACGCGACAGGATGTCGGCATTGGGAATGCCACTTTGGAAAAAATTACGGGCAAGCACCTGTCCGAATACCATGCTTAACAATAACAACAGGGATGCGCCGGCCATGAAGCCTTCCATGCGTACCAGGGCATGGCGGAAATTTTTAAGCCACAGCGGTTCAGTCAGGAGCATGTCTGGTTTCCGCGGCCTGGTTGCTGCGGAAATCCTGTAGCCACTGATTGATCTTGTTGATTGTTGCCGCCGGGATATAGCCGTTATTCATCAGGCTTTCGCCGGCACGTATGCGTATTTGCTGTAGCGCCGGGGTTTGCAGATCTTCGTCAGCGGTAATCAGTTCCATACCTTTGGCCGTCAGGATCTCAAGGCTGTCAACATTGTCCTTGCGCGTGGCGGTCACCAGCTGCTCGCCAATAGCGGCGCCGGTACGTTTCAGTATTTTTTGCAAATCCTGTGGCAGGTTCTGGAAGAAGCGACGCGAAACAACCAGTGAGCCGATACCGTTGGCCATGGGAACATTGGTGATGTAGTGCGTTTTGGTGAACCACTGCATTGCAATAGCACCCAGAGGGGGGGCATAGACGGTGTCGATCAGGCCGGTAGACAGGCTGGTATAGACATCAATGATGGATAACGGCACCGGCGAGAGTCCACTGGCATTGAAGAAGGCCTCGCCAAGCGGGTCACCCTGCCAGTTCCAGATGCGGCGTTTATGCAGGTCAGCAAGTGTTTTAATCGGCGCCGTGGAAAAGAAATAGACAAACCCGACTTCCATCCAGCCCAGCAGTTCATAGCCATGGTCACGGTAACCCTGTTCAATTTCCGGCATAAAGAGCTTGCGTACGTAATCAATCTCCTCGATGTTGTTAAACAGGAACGGCAATTCCAGCACGCGGGTGGGCGAATAGATCTGTCCGATACCGTAACCGGTGAAGGCGCCACCCTGTAATTGTCCAAAGCGGATTTTCTTCAGGACTTCCGGCTCATCACCCTGAACGCCACCCGGGTAGATCTTGAATACCAGCCGCCCGTTGCTTTGTTTTTCGACATCATCAGCCCAGTCCTGCAGCAGTTTCACCCAGGTTGTTCCGGCCGGTGCGAGGGTGGCAAATTTCAGTTCATGGGTCCTTTCTGCCAGCAGCGGTGTACTTGTCAGGGCCGCAGTGACCAGCAGGGTGGCTGCCAGCAGTCGGTACCAGCGGGTCAGATAATTGTCTGTCAAAACCATTCATCCTCATAATCAAGCAGCAGGGCAGCTCTTTGTTTGGCTATGCCGTTTACCAGTGCCATTTCCGGGTATAAATTCTCCGGTGCTTCAATGATGGCAACAAGGCGATTATGAAAGGCCTGCTGATCCAGTCGCTGACGGTCCAGGAATTCTGCCTGCAGCAGATTAACAATCAGTAACTTGTTGTCATTGATTTCTGCAGCGCGCTGGAACTCGGCTTCTGAACGGGAGAAATCACCGCCGAGCAGGGGAGAACGTCCACCGTAATAGGCGCCAAAGAAAATATGGGCGCTGCCAAAATAGAATTCATCATCGAGGTCAATGACGCGCTGCATCAGGATGGCGACATTGGAAAGGCTGGCGACCAGTGACAAATCATCACGGCTCAGATCTATCCACTTACCCAGACAGTTTGCTGTCCAGAACAGTGCCGGCACGGCTTTTTTGCCGGCCTTGCTGACGGCGGTCTCTACCGCCTCATGGGTGGCAGATTCAGGGTCGATATCGATGCCGGCCTGTTTCAGTGCCCGTTGTGCGTGTGAATAACAGCGGCGGTACAGCAGTTTTGCCCGGAGCGGGTCTTCTATCTCTATAAAGCCATAGCTGTAGCCGTAAAATCCCTCGGCCGCAAACAGGCGCAGTTCGTTATTGTTGGGGTCCTCGATCAGCATGCCTTCAACCAGTTTCAGATTGGCTGGCATGGCATCCCTGGCGAGTTGCAGGTCTGTCTCGCGGTTCATTGACTCAACACCGCTGTCGAGAATGGTCTGTGAGCTGCGTACTACCATCTGACCCATAGAGCAGGCCGTTAACAACATGAGGATGCCGATGAGTGCAGTGAGTCTTGTCGGGTAATACAGACTGGCTGGTAAAAGTCCGTGTTCCATTATTATTTTCTCAGGTCAGGAGTTGTTTTAGTATGTCCTCGTATATCTCAGAGAGTTTATCAAGTTCTGAAATATTTACACATTCATTTGTTTGATGAATAGTAGCATTAACGGGCCCCAGTTCGACCACCTGCGCGCCGGTCGGCGCGATAAAGCGTCCATCAGAAGTCCCGCCACTGGTGGAAAGTACTGTTGTTATGCCGGTGTGTGACTGGATAGCCCTGCGTGCGGCATCCACCAGTTCCCCGGCCGGCGTCAGGAAGGGCTGCCCGGAGAGCCGCCACTGGATGTCGTAATTCAGTTGATGGCCGTCCAGAATGGCCGCGACCCGGGACTTCAGTGAATCAGCCGTCGATGCGGTTGAAAAGCGCAGGTTAAACGACAATGTAATGCTGCCGGGGATAACATTTTCGGCGCCGGTGCCTGCATTGATATTGGAAATCTGAAAGCTGGTTGGCGGGAAAAAATCGTTCCCGCGATCCCATTCCTCCGCTGCCAGTTCACTCAGGGCAGGTGCGGCGCGATGGATCGGATTGTCGGCGAACTGCGGGTAGGCGACGTGCCCCTGTTTGCCCTTGATAGTTAACACGCCACAGAGGGAGCCGCGACGTCCGTTTTTGATGGTATCGCCGGTCTGGTCTTTACTGGAAGGTTCGCCTACCAGACACCAGTTAATCTTTTCATTGCGTGATTCCAGTTCTTCAACCACTTTCACCGTGCCGTTAACTGACGGGCCTTCTTCGTCACTGGTGATGAGGAAGGCGATGGAGCCGCTGTGGTCGTCATGCGCGGCGACGAAACGTTCGCAGGCGGTTAGCATGGCGGCGATACTGCTTTTCATGTCGGCGGCGCCCCGTCCAAACAGGTAACCGTCCCTGATGGCGGGTTCAAACGGGCCACTGTCCCAGTCTGCAAGCGGACCGGTCGGTACCACATCGGTGTGGCCGGCAAAGGCAAACAGCGGCGCGGTTGTGCCGCGACGTGCCCAGAGATTATCAACGTCGCCGAAGCGCAGGTGCTCGATAACAAAACCGATCTGCTGCAGCCGCTCGGCCAGCAGTTGCTGGCAGCCCTGGTCATCCGGCGTAATGGACGGACGTGCGATTAACGCCCTGGAAAGTTCGAGGGTAGCACTCATGTCGTTGTCTGCACCCGGAAAATGGATTGATAGCTGTGCGTGCTGAAACCCAGGTAGAGTGTGTTGTTGTGGGCCAGCACCGGTCTTTTGATGATGGCCGGGTTTTCCAGCATGAGGTCAATCGCGCCGGACTTGCTGATGTTGTCACGGACTGACTCGGGCAGTTTGCGCCAGCTGCTGCCGCGACGATTAAGCAGTGTTTCCCAGTCGAGTGTTTTTAACCAATCCTGTATTTCCGAGCGGCTAATACCATCGGTGCGTACATCATGGAAGCGGTATTCGACTTGGTTTTCTTCCAGCCA
>JAQBDO010000412.1:0-2795 GCA_032124375.1 Gammaproteobacteria bacterium | reverse complement strand
GCGGCCGCCGTCACCAACGGCGCACTCATGCGGGTGCGGCCGATCATGATGACGGTGGCAGCAATTATTGCCGGTTTGCTGCCGATCATGCTCGGAAGTGGCACCGGTTCAGAAGTCATGCGCCGGATTGCAGCGCCAATGGTGGGCGGGATGGTCAGTGCAACACTTCTGATGCTGGCGCTGATCCCGGCCATATTTTTGTTGTGGCAGCGCGGACGGCTGGGGAAAGACCTTGAAGCCGCTGAGACCGCATCTGAAGTTGAATGAAGGAGAACGAGGAGAATTCAATGACTGACTATTCAAAAGCATTCAACAGCGAGGTAACTCTGACGGATCCGGTCTGCGGCATGAAGGTCTCAATTGATGGTCAACACAAGCACACGCATGAAGGTACGGAATACCGGTTCTGCAGTGCCTCCTGCCGCGGCAAGTTCATTGCCGACCCGGACAAATATCTTCAACCCGCCAAGGATGAACCAGAACCGGCAATGGATAAACACGGATCTGAACCCACTTTGTTTACCTGCCCCATGCACCCGGAGGTGCAGCAGACAGGGCCTGGCAGTTGCCCCAAGTGTGGCATGGCGCTTGAGCCGCGTACCGTTGATGCCGAAGAAGATACCAGTGAGCTTGACGACATGCAGCGGCGTTTTTGGGTCAGCGCTTTGTTGGCGCTACCCGTATTCATCAGCGCCATGGGGGCAGAATTCTGGCCGGAACTCGTAGCGGGTATCATGCAGCCGCGCCACCGTCAGTGGTTCGAACTGATCCTGGCGACTCCAGTGGTATGGTGGGGTGGCTGGCCATTTTTTGTCCGGGGCTGGCAGTCCGTCAGGACCATGAACCTGAACATGTTTACGCTGATCGGCCTCGGTATTGGCGTCGCCTGGTCTTATAGCATCATCGGTGTGCTGTTTCCCGGTATTTTTCCCGCTTCGGTAAGCAACGAGATGGGTGTGATCCCGGTCTATTTCGAGGCGGCAGCTGTCATCACCGCCCTGGTTTTGCTCGGTCAGGTACTTGAGTTGAGTGCGCGCAGCAGCACCAACGCAGCGATCAAGGCGTTGCTGGGCCTGGCGCCCAAGACTGCACGAATCGTGCGTACTGACGGCAGTGAGGAAGATATTCCACTGGAACAAGTGCAACCCGGCGATATTCTTCGTGTGAGACCCGGCGAGAAGATTCCAGTGGACGGCACCGTCCAGGACGGCGACAGCAACGTGGATGAATCCATGGTCACAGGGGAACCCATCCCGGTTGGAAAAGGGACTGGCGACAGGTTAATCGGGGCTACTGTAAACGCTACCGGCAGCATGTTGATGCGCGCCGAAAAGGTGGGTGCAGATACGCTGCTGGCACAGATTGTGAAGATGGTGGCTGATGCTCAGCGATCCCGAGCCCCGATTCAAAAACTGGTCGATGTCGTTTCCGGATATTTCGTTCCAGCGGTGGTGCTAAGCGCCGTGATTACTTTTGCCGTGTGGTGGGTGTGGGGGCCTGAACCGGCCCTGGCCTATGCGGTGATTAATGCGGTGGCCGTGCTGATAATAGCCTGTCCCTGCGCCCTGGGCTTGGCCACGCCGATGTCGATCATGGTTGGCACCGGTAAAGGCGCCATGATGGGTGTACTGATCAAGAATGCCGAAGCGCTGGAGGTCATGCGCAAAGTTGATACCCTGGTGGTGGACAAGACGGGAACACTGACAGAAGGAAAGCCCAGCCTGGTATCCGTCACCGCAATGCAGGGGTTTGAGGACGAGACCATCCTGCAATTGGCAGCCAGCCTCGAGCGGGGCAGCGAGCACCCACTGGCCGAAGCGATCGTGCGCGGGGCGCAGGAACGCGGCGTTGATCTGCAGCCTGTCGATGATTTTACGTCTGTTACCGGAAAAGGCGTGACCGGCAGGGTAGGAGACCAGGTAGTAGCCCTGGGCAACCACAGTCTGATGCAGAGCCTGAACATCGATGCGGCGGAATTGCCCGAACTGGCCGAAGCTGCCCGCAGTGAAGGACAAACCGTCATGTTCATGGCAATTGACGGTCAGGCGGCGGGACTGATTGGCGTTGCCGATCCGATCAAGGAATCCACATCCGAAGCGATTGCTGATCTGCATGCCGAAGGTGTCCGGGTCGTCATGCTGACCGGGGACAGCCGCACTACAGCCCTGGCCGTTGCATCAAAACTCAATATAGACCAGGTCGAAGCAGAAGTGCTGCCGGATCAAAAAGCCGAGTTCGTCAAGAAACTGCAGGCGGAAGGCTTTATCGTCGCCATGGCCGGGGACGGAATCAATGACGCGCCGGCACTGGCGCAGGCACACGTCGGCATTGCCATGGGAACCGGCACGGATGTTGCCATGGAAAGCGCCGGGGTTACGCTGGTCAAAGGTGATCTGCGCGGGATCGTGCGGGCGCGGCGCCTCAGCCGTGCAACCATGCGAAATATTCGCCAGAACCTGTTCTTCGCGTTCATTTACAACTTGCTGGGTGTGCCGGTGGCTGCCGGCGTCTTATATCCCGTATTTGGCCTTTTGTTATCGCCCATGATCGCGGCGGCGGCCATGAGTTTCAGTTCAGTTTCCGTGATCACCAATGCGTTGCGGCTGCGCAATGTACGCATTTGAGCGCATCCGACAGGTGCATCGCACTGATATCCCGGTGTGTAACTGAGTCGGATGTTTTGCGCTGTGAAAATTACATATCATATTGAAAATGAAAACAAATTAATGGAGGTTATTATATTAGTAAAGTATAATGCGCGGTATCGGGTACTGGATATTTTTGGAAATTTACGA
>JAQBDO010000411.1:0-6217 GCA_032124375.1 Gammaproteobacteria bacterium | reverse complement strand
AGCATAGAGGCCGTCTGAAAACCATCCATCTCCGGCATTTGCACATCCAGCACGATCAGATCAATGCGCGAATTCTGTAACGCAATGTCCAGCGCAGCCTGCCCGGAATCCGCTTCCAGCACTTCGACGTCCATATGCTTGGCAATTAATGCATGCAGGGCGAACAGATTATTCCTGTTGTCATCGACAATCAAAATCCGAAAATCAGCATATCGATTCATAATGGTTTTCCTGCAACAGTCATCCAGGCGAGTGGTAATCAGTAAGGAATCTATCCAGCGCATTTTTCAATGCCTGCGGATCAACCGGCTTAACGATAAAGGCATTTGCGCCGGCCGCCTGACATTGCTGACGATCCTCATCACCGGCACTGGCGGTCAACGCAATCACAGGCAGACCCTCTAATCCCTGCCTTTGCCGCATTTGTTTAATGGCCTCGAGACCATCCATTCCCGACATCATTACATCTATAAGCACCAGCCTGAACTCGCCCGCAGTTTCCAGCGTCTCAAGGGCTTCCTGTCCATCGCCCGCCGCCATAACATCCAGACGCCACTGCTCCAGCAATGGCGTCAAGGCAAGTAGATTACGAACATCGTCATCGACAAGCAAGACGCGTGCACCCCGATAATCGGCCACCGGTATGGCCTGTTCAGCTGCAGCCTCAGACTGTTTTTCAGCCGGCATGCCGAGCGCAACCTCCGCGGGCACGAGCGGCATTTCCAGAGGCAGCAACAGGGAAAATGTCGAGCCCTTGCCCACGGTGCTGTCGACGACAATCTGGCCACCCATCAGACTGGCAAGTCCCTGGCTGATGGTCAGGCCCAGCCCGGTGCCGCCATAACGTCGACTGGTTGAACCGTCTGCCTGTTTAAATGCCTCGAATACCAGCCCGCGTTTTTCCCTGGGGATGCCGATGCCGGTGTCGCTGACACTGATGCTCACCAAATCGGGCCCGCCTGAAGCCAGCCGCACCGTCGCACCACCTGAATCGGTAAACTTGACGGCATTGGAAAGGAAGTTGATCACTATCTGACGGAGCTTCTCACCGTCCGTGATGATGGTTTGCGGCACACTCTCATCAGTTTCAAGGGAAAGCTCGAGGTGTTTGACATCAAACTGCGGCTTCAGCAACTCCAGCACATCAGCCAGTAATTTACGCAAATCCACAGTCTCGGACAGCAGTGACATTTGCCGCGCATCAACTTTTGAAAGGTCCAGAATATTGTCGATAAGTGCCTTCAGATCAGAGCCGGCATCATGAATCACGTGTGCCTGACGACGCTCTTCCTCCGACAACTTTCCAGCCGTACTTTCGGAAAGCATTTTTGACAACAGCAGGATGGAGTTCAGCGGCGTGCGTAACTCATGACTGACATTGGCAAGAAATTCGGATTTGTAGCGATTCGATGCCTCCAGTTCCCTGGCATACTCCCGCAGCGCCCGACTGTGCTCGATATGTTTTTCGGAAAGACGGGTAAGATTGCCACCCAGCTGACTCAGCTCCTGCGGCCTCTGCCACACGAACCTGACCGCTTCATCCTGTTCCAGCACCCTGGAGATCCCTTCAGTCAGATCACTCCCCAGCCGTTCAGCCCTCAGCGCAATCCAGCGGGCAACGATATACACAACAATCAATAACAGAATGGCGATCAGCGCAACGCGCCATTCAACCGTGTGCACCAACGCTGTCAGCGGCGAGGGGTCGACACTGCGGCCAACCCAGAGCGGGCCGGACGTATCCGTAACAAACAACGGCACCCACAAAACCTGCTGACCCTGGTATTCCCACAAATCCAGCTCACCTCTTGCAAAAATTTTATCCAGCCCCGTGAAATCCTCGAACGCCGTTGTCGCAGACTTATCCACGTTAGCCATCCCCAGATAACTGCCATCACTCTGTACCCAGTAAATACCACGGTAGGCGCGCGCCAGCCCTCCCATGTCGAGGTACATCATGACTGCACCGTGTTGCTCCTGCATTTCTCCGGTCTCTGGCGAGACCAGCGGAATCACAACCGAACCGATCAGACTGAGCTGCATGAACCGGTTCGGTAATGCATCATCCCGGGCGGGGTCAAAAACAATCGGCCCGGTCACCACTCCGCCCGGCGTTACGTGCCTGCCGGCCTCAACAAGCTTCGGGGTGAGACCCGGCCAGTTTTCCTTTTTTACCTCAAACCGTCCCGTGTCACCATCACGGTCAAGCCACAAACGGGACTTGTCATCCTCATCCAGGAACAGGATCTGGGTGATATCCAGCTGGTCAATCAACACCTGATTCACCCAGTCGATATAAGCTGCCCTTGCAGCTTCAAGTGCCTGCTCAGATGGCTGGTCATCATCGCCAAGCAGCATGCCGGGCTCCGGCAACTTGGCCAACAGGCGCACCATTTCGTGGCGTCGTGCAATGTGCTGGTCGAGATCACTGAAGCCGGCCCGCAGATTCTGCAGATAGGCCTTGTGGTATAGTAACTCGATGCGAGCAAAGATCATCGGCACATTGATCACATAGGCTGCCATCAGCGGCACCAGACCGAACATGAACAGCAACAGGGATATTTGAGTTCGCAGCTTCATCCGCTTTCTTCCGGAAACACTATGATGTTTACTTTACCATGGGTATTGCCGGCAATAATCATCAGGCTCTGATATAACCACGGAAGCCATGAAAAAATCATCATTTAGTCTGAAACACTTTGGACCGGGTCTGGCAATTGCCGCCACCGGATTGGGGGCAGGCGATCTGATTGCAGCCTCCGTGGCCGGCGCAAAATTCGGCACGGCCATCCTCTGGGCTGCCGTGCTTGGCGCCCTCATGAAGTACGTCATGAATGAAGGCTTGACACGCTGGCAACTGGCGACCGGCACCACCCTGCTCGAAGGCTGGATTCAGCGGCTGCCAAAATTCATCTCTATATACTTTTTTATCTATCTTATTTTCTGGAGTTTTATAGTTGCCGGCGCGCTGATTGCCGGAACCGGCCTGGCTGCACACGCACTGTTTCCGGTACTGTCAGTTGAGCAATGGGGCATTCTTCATTCACTGCTGGCACTGGTGCTGGTGCTGGTCGGACGCTACTCGTTGCTTGAATACCTGATGAAGATTTTTCTGGGGCTGATGCTGGTTGTCGTTCTCATCTGCGCAGTACTGGTCGCCCCCGGCATACCCGACATCATCAACGGACTGCTGTTTCCGTCAGTACCTGATGGTTCCGTACTGTTTATATTCAGCGTCATTGGCGGGGTTGGTGGCAGTGTCACGCTGTTGTGTTATGGCTACTGGATACGCGAGCGTAACTGGAACAAACCGCAGGACCTGCCACATTCCCGGGTAGACCTGATGATCGCCTATGTACTGACAGGCCTGTTTGGCGTCGCCATCATGATCATTTCTGCCGGTGTACACCCGGTGTCCATCACCGGACCGGACATGGCACTGAGCGTCGCCAGCCAACTCGAGGCCGTTGCCGGACCATTTGGCAAGTGGTGTTTCCTGGTGGGTTTCTGGTGTGCCGTATTCAGTTCAATGCTGGGGGTCTGGCAGGGCATACCGTACCTGTTTGCCGACTTTGTACAGCAATACACTTACCGGCCGGAACACCCTTCACGTGTTAATACACGTTCATCAGCCTACCGCGGTTACCTTGCCTATCTCGCCCTGCCTCCCATGCTACTGCTATTGGCAGGCAAACCTGTCTGGCTGGTGATGGTGTATACGGTTTCCGGCGCCTTCTTTATGCCCTTGCTGGGTGTACTGCTGTTGTTGTTAAACAACCGGCGCAGCTTGCTGGGCGACATGAAAAACGGCCTGCCCACCAACCTGGTACTGCTGGGATCGGTACTGCTGTTTGGCCTGCTGCTATATGCTGAAGTTATTAAACAACTGGGCTAGCGCTCTTTCAACCTGAAAATAACGCATGCTGAACTGTCTTAAGCTGAACGCCAGATTTATTTAATAGCCACAGAAGCACACGGAATGACACGGAAAAAAGTATTTTAAGATATTTATTCTTCGTTTTTTTCCCGTGTGCTCCCGTGGCAATCATATCCATCTTTACCAGATTGAGGCAGTACCAGGACATTTCTGCTGTCATCAGCATGCCGGCGCATGCCGGGATAACAACAAAGTAATTAACAGGGGGTTTCCCTGAAAACCATCACGGCTACAAGCCGCTCCTGCAGGTGTATCTATTGGCAGGAGCGCCTTGCAAGCGCGAACAGACAGAGGCCGTCCCTGGCCATGCCTGGTTTCCGATTACGGATCGATCTTGGTGATCTTGGAACCCTCCAGGGAAATACCTGCCATCAGCCCCTTGTTGTCGAGTACAAAACCGATAATCGGATCTGCATAGTTCTGGGTATTGATGTCCTTGCCAGCACCCCAGTCGGCCACCGCCACGGAACCATCCACACCGGCTTCCCAACCCTTGCTGTCACGGAACTTCGCCAACGCCTCGTCATTCATAAACACCATAACGATTGCGTAGGATTGCGCACCAATCTGCAGGCCAAAAGACGCACTGGCGATATTGTAATAGGCTAGAGACTTGCCGCCCTGGCGCAAGGCACCCTTGCCATATTCACCACCAACAATCAGGCCTGCCTTGACGACATCCGGAAATACCAGCACGGCCTTGGCCTTGTTCAAAAACTCGGCGCCACCGGTGACCTCTTTCTTGAATAGCTGCAGCGTGCCATCAACCTTGATATCAATTTCTGCGGCGCCATCAGCGGCCGCCGTTTTGACAAGCGCAGCAGTGGAGAGGAGCGAAAACAAAATAACAGCAAATGTTGTACGCAATGTATATTTCATTAGAGTGAGTACCTTCTGTTGTTAGTGGGGGTGTCCCGGTCAGCCTGCCCGGATCGACGGTTTTAGTCTGAACTACCGACAGAAACCACCTGGGCAATTCCATCTAATTTTTATCGGATAGGCAACACTACTGGTTATTCCATCATGTCCGGCACATCCGGCTGCCCGAATAATTGCTGGTCGAACACCCGATAAAGTGCCGGGCACTGGTGAATGCAACCCTGCAAATCAATCATTCGGGTTTATTCGCAGCGCCGGGTTCATTCGTAGCGCCGGATCCATTCGTAGGGCCGAATTCATTCGGCCAGCGTCTCACCCAACGCAGCATCATGCCAGGTGAACTCGACCGGCTACAACGACAGTTCACGCAGACCAGCAAGGGGTGCGACACTGTGCCGCATTCTGTTTACAAGACCAGGCATTATAATCACTGCATACATGGTGTCTCCCACTCTGTATTATGGATGCAATCGCCATCCCTGTGGCGGCCCACCTGACAGGGGCCGCCATTTTTATAGCTTCAGCAGATGATATATTCACCCACCGGGGTATCTCCCAGCAACCAGTCACCCACCTGATAACGAATCAGCCGCAGCGTCGGGTAACCAATATGCGCTGTCATGCGCCGCACCTGGCGGTTACGGCCTTCACTAATCAACAGATTTAACCAGCTGGTCGGAATGTTTTTTCGTTCGCGAATGGGCGGAGTCCGTGGCCAGATATCCGGCAATTCAAGCTGTTCCACTTTCGCCGGGCGCGTTTTACCATCCTTGAGCAGCACACCGCGGCGCAGCGCGGCAAGCTCCGCTTCCAGGGGTTCACCTTCAACCTGCACCCAGTAACCCTTTTCCTTGCCATAGGCGGGATTCGCGATGCGCTGCTGCAGCCGGCCGTCATCCGTAAGCACCAGCAGGCCTTCACTGTCGTAATCAAGACGGCCCGCACAGTAGACACCGGGGATATCGATATAGTCCGCAAGCACGGACTTGCCACTATCCGTCGTGAATTGCGACAGTACTTGGAAGGGTTTGTTGAACAGAAGGATCAATAGGGTCAGTGTCTAATCGCAGTTACTTAAGGGTGTCATTTAAAAACCCTATTTAGCCACGGAAGCACACAGAAATACACGGAAGAAAAATGCCTTACTTAAAAGAATATTTCCGTGTAATTCCGTGTGCTTCCGTGGCTAATATTTTTAAGTACCATTCGTGTCAGTGTCGAATGATTCCATCAGATCAACCAGTCCAGAGCCGTTGCGCGCAGGAACTTGAAGATACCGCGCTGGTTGCGGGGCGACCAGCCCTTCAGCCATCCGGCGCCATCACCCGCCTGCGCATCTGCAGCCATTCCGGCGTTCCCCAGCGATAGTATTTCGCCTTTAACAGCTCAAAGGCCGCGCCC
>JAQBDO010000410.1:0-5132 GCA_032124375.1 Gammaproteobacteria bacterium | reverse complement strand
CTGTGGAAATGCCGGTTAGCAGCAGTTCTGCAGCTGATGTACTGGACACCGAATCCGGCAGCCAGGATGCGCCGGAAAAGACCTGCGCAGGCAGTGACGCACTATCAGGCGGGTCAGCAGCATACGATGAGGAACTGGTGTTATTGCGTGCAGAAAATGCGAAACTGTTGGCTGAGATAAAGGAAAGCCAGTCCGTTGAAGCCCGTATGACAGAGCAGATAGAACAACAGCGTGGTGAGCTTTGCGAGTCTGCAGAGAAGCTGAGTTCGCTATATGCGCAGGTACAAAGCGATACTGTAGAAATGCGGTTAATTCAAGATCAGTACGCCGCCTTGCAGGAACAGCATGCAGATGTGGTGGGTGCGCTCAAGCTGGAGATTGAACAGCTGTATAAACAGTCAGGCACCAGCCAGTCCGGGGCTGAGGCTAGCCGTGATGAGGACACTGTGCTGGAACGTTCAGCGCAGTCGTAACATGCCTGTTGGCCGAATACCCGATCAAGCGCCGGGCACAAGTAAATTCGGTCCTATAACGCGTTAATCTACCCACTCGATCGCGTGAAGAGCCGATGGCGATATATGGGTACCTTTTTTCCACTTCGGGTCGGTTCCGGAACTGCAGCATCCGCTAATATTGGAAATCGCCAAACGGCGACTTCCGACTGATTCGAAAGCTTCGTTATTGGCGCCATAATCGGTCTTTATACGTATATTCCACAATAACCATGCTCTGTCTGATCCGCTAAGATTAGCTTCACTGCCTAGAATAAAAAATTACGTTTGTCTTGAATTGACGAAAATCACTATGAAGAAATCACAGCTGCTGGATATTGTGTACGCCCTGATTTTCTTTGCTATGAACAGTGGTGCTTTTGCCACAATTATTGCCAGTGACGACACTCCAATTGCAACTACTGGCCATGCGTATCCTCAAACGCTGGCATCATTTTCTGATGGTGCGCTGACATTGGATCTGCCTAAGGATGCTGCCCAAACCGAACCTGATGAGAATTTTGGCCATTTTATGGACAACACTTCACCAGTAGCAAGTCCTCATGCCGGTTCTCGTGCAAGTTTATGGCTGTTGCTGATAGCAGCTGGTGTAGCTGGCATTTTATCTGAGATTTTTCATCGAAGGTCTGTCAATGGATAATGGGGACTCGGATGGAGGCCTTCTGTGCCGCCGTTTTATATTGTGCTGAATGTCCTGTTTTGCTGAAAATACGTGGATAGCTCAATGGGCAATGAAAAGAATAAGCTTGTTTGTAAATATCAGCCAGAACAGCTTGAATTGATACGCCGCTGGCGCGCTGCATTGGACGGCAGCAACAAAGAAATCGCCATTGATTTACTGGATCAGGTAATGGCGGGAAAGATGACGAACGAAGCAGCTTTTGCGGCACTGGATACCTCTGAAGGGCTAACAGTATGAGGCTTGTAGTGAAGGTGACTGCCTGATCGACGGGGACAAAACATGACAGTAACGATCTGAAGGTTATACTCTCGAAAATAGGCAGTCACTAACCGGCAAACCGGCAAACCGGCTTAATAGTTCTACCTCCCTCCGGTGCCCTTTGTTAATTCGCTGGTCGCCGTTTTTGTCGGTACTGAATGTCGTGTTCTGGCGAAATGCACGCGTTTAGCCTGCTACCAGCGTTGCTTTCCAGAGAAGGGCCGGATCCGACATTATGTTACCGTTCTCCTGCGTGCTTTCCAGGCAGGTAATTATTTCTACTTATAGATCACCATTAGTAATGGCTACCTGTGCATGCCGGGTGTACGCTTCCGGGAACCAGTCAAACAAATATATAACGAGGAGTAAATGATGATAAAAATACCAGTAAAATCTGCCAGCCCTGCTTGTCTTTCCCTGTTCGCTGCAGCTGCGTTAGCCTGCTTTTCGCTACCCGGTCATGCCTCCAAAATCACGGCCACAGCCGACATCAAGGGCTGTACAGATGCCAGTATTTCGGGGAAAGCGACACTCAGGGAAGAGGTGACGGACGAAGGCATCAAGGAAGTCACCATCCGTCTCACTGTAGAGGGGATGTCCGATGGCAAGCATGCCGTGCACATTCACGAGACGGCCGCCTGCGAGCCTTGCAGTGCAGCCGGGGGCCACCACGACCCAGGGCCCTTCGGGCAGACGCGTCCGGACAGCGCAAGTGACACTGTTCCTGCAACAGACATCAATCACCCTTATCATATGGGCGACCTCATCAACATCGAGGTGAAGAACGGCAGGGGCACCATGAAGCATACGAGCAACCGGGTGACCTTGTCAGCGGGCCGTCTCAGCCTGTTTGATGCTGACGGCAGCAGTTTCATTATTCATACCAATGCAGATACCTACTGTGACGAGGAAAGCGACCTCAAGAAAGGTTGCGCAGGCGGTTCGCGCGATGCCTGTGGAATCATAATAGCTGATTGACATTAGCTGGTGGCAGAGGGATTCAAACTTCATCCCTCTGCCCCTCCTGCAGTTCCTGACGTTGACCAGCAACAACCTTGAAAACGTTATGATGGCTAATATCGCGTGCGGCGGCATACAGAAAACCCTCTTCGATCGCCGGCACAGAAGTCCAGGCGAGCCTCTTGTATGAAGTGTCCTTGCGGCGATAGCGGTTTTCGAAGTAGCTGACAGGCTTACTGGCCATCATGCCTCCCTCCGGTTCATAATCTCCTTGTATAACCTAACCGGATATAACGGAACCGGCAAATATAAATTTCCACAACTGCGCTTTATACTTGAACTAACGGGGCCTAAAAGAATTTACAAACCTCGCTGCATGTGTGCAGCTGAATATAGAGTGAATGACCGGAATGATTTTGAACTTGTCGTTCGTTGGTCGCCCGTGATGCTATCCTGCTGGCCGGCAATTCGCTACACGTTGCGGATGACCATTGCTGTGATCAGGGAACCAGGGCACCAGAATGAAGCAGGGCCGTAGACGAATCACCCGCAAGATTGCCATGGTCTGTGGTGTCCTGCTGGCAGGATTGGTTGTTAGTTGGCTGGTCGTGCCGGGTTTGGGTATTTCCATTCCGCTGGACAGTTTTCGGGACCCGATCGAAATTGCCGCCTCCCGGGCGCTTGGCAGGGAAGTCCGGATTAACGGCGCGCTTGCCTTGAGACCCACGCTGCGTCCCATCATCGTAGCGCACGACGTCCGCATCGTCAGTCCGGCGGGACAGGGTGACCTGCTCCAGGCTGGCAGGGTCGCAGTGTGGCTGTCGCCTGTTGCCCTGTTGCGGGGTGAGTTGCACGGTTTGCGGATATTGATTGAGGAAGCCAGTATCGAGCTGGACACCCGGCTCGCTGTTGCACCCGGTGCGGCAAACGCAGAGGTCTATCCGCGGTTAACAAACGCAGCGCTGCTGGCAGCGCAGCCCGAACTGCAGGAGCTGCTACTGCGCCAGGTCGCGTTGCATTACCGGGGTGACAGTACGCGGCAAGCTTACCCGGTGAAACTCGATGAGGTCAGTATTCACGCCCGTGCCGGGCAACCGCTGGAGCTGATGCTCCGGGGTCGCTTTCAGCAGCAGCCGTACAGCATGGAGCTGACCGGCGGTCGGCTTGCGGATCTGCTGACGCCGACTGGACCCTGGTCGTGGCGGGCCGGTGTGAGCTTCGCGGACAAGCGGCTGTTGTTCAACGGTAACCTGGAAACATCCCGACAGGGGCTTGAAGTAACACTTGAGCTGCGGGAAGACTGGCCGGTGGAATATGCCAGGCTTGTGGAGAGCTTCGGACTGGCATCTCTGGCCGGGCGGCTATCGCTGCGAATTGAGCATGGCCGACCGGTGGTAGACGGGGAGCTGCAGCTGCCGGCGCTTGCTGCTGTGTTGCGGTTTGGTGACGGGTCAGGGCCAGCAATGGACAGGGTTGATCTACCGGCCCGCGGCGCGGAAGTGCGCGCCGAGCAACCCGTCAATGTGCCCCTGACTCTCATGATCGCCGATGTGCCGTTTTATGGTCAGCTGACCATGGCCGGTGATGGTACAGAACCCGTGGTTGAGCTGGTGCTTTCCGCCACTGATGCCAATGCCGACAGACTGCTGACAACGCTGACCGGGACAACGGCTGTCAGCGGTCGTTTTCGGCATGTCGGGTTGCAGGCCAGCGTTCGTGCCAGCGGTGAAGAGGGTATTTTGAACAGGGTAGCACTGGCCGTGCAGCTGGACGGTGCCAAACTTTCCTACGGCAATGCTGTGGGTGAACGCTCGGTTGCTGTTACGCTCGATAAGCTGGCATTGACCCTGCCCGCAGGGCAGGCGATGAGAATGCGTGCACGGGGAGCCCTGCTTGACGAGGCCTTCTCTGTAAATTTCATGGCGAGTGGACTGGAGGCCTTGCTGCTAGAGTCAAGCTGGCCGATCAGGCTGTCTGCAACAGGAAGTGGTGCCGTGCTGGATATGAGTGGTCCGGTTGCGCGGGGTGCAGCAGCAACACGTCTGCATGTGGGCCTTTATGGCAAGCGTATCGGTGAGCTTTCAGCCTGGCTGGGTGTGTCACCCTGTGCTGCGGCACCCTACACCTTGCGGGGCGAGCTGGTTCTTGCCAGCGATATTGGACGTCTGCAGTTTCTCCAGCTACAAACCAGCGGGACACGGCTTAACGGTGAGCTGGACTGGTCCGGAGACGATCAGATAGCCCTGACGCATGCAGTGCTGCACTTCGACGAACTGGACCCTGCCGATGTTGTCGTGTTATCCCCCCTGGTGAACCAGGGTTCCGCTGACAGTGTCGCTGGTGGTTTCGCCATTGACATACCGCTCCTCCCCAGGCGAGTCGAGATTATCAATGCTGATGTTGATCTGGCCATCGCGCATATTCTGTTCAAGCCGATGGACATCAGCGACGTCTCGTTAGCTGCGAGGATAAGGGAAGGTAAGCTGCGACCCTCCACATTTCATGCTCATGTTGGTGCCGCCAGTTTTGAGGGTTACCTGGATCCCACAGTGGCCGAGACTGCCGTGGTGTTTGAAAATGAGGACTATGGTGGCGCTGATGGTGGGCGAATGGGCCAGTTGTTCAGCAGCGCGGTGCGTTGGGTCGGGAGTTTCGCCATTGTTCCCCTGCGCTGGATATTCATGAAGAATATTTCTGTCGGGGACACGGCTGACTGCCAG
>JAQBDO010000409.1:0-3418 GCA_032124375.1 Gammaproteobacteria bacterium | reverse complement strand
ATCGGTGACCTGCGTACCATGACTTCCGGACGCGGACAGTTCACCATGGAATTCCTGCACTACATGCCATGCCCGAGAAACGTGGCTGATGCAGTGATCAAGGAAACAAAGGAGCGCGAAGAGAGCAAGAAGTAACGGCCCACAGGCTGAAAAACAGAAAAGGCCGGTTAATCCCGGCCTTTTTTTCGCCCCGCTGCCAGCACTTTTTCAGCCTGACAATAACGTATGCTGAACCATCTTAAGCTGAACACCCGATTTATTTAATAGCCGCGGAAACACATCGGAATGACACGGAAAAAAGTATCTTATGGCATTTATTCTTGCGTGTTTTTCCGTGTGCTTCCGTGGCAATCATCCGTCTTTATCAGGTTGAGGCAGTACTGGTTGCAGGGTCGAATTCATTCGACCATTAGCGCTACAGCGAATAACACCCCTGCATCACGACCTTTTGTCGAATACCCGATCAAGCGCCGGGCACAAGTAAATTCAACCCTGTAATGGTGTCCCGCCCATTCGCGGCTATCCGCCACTCATGCAAGTCGTATATCCAGTCATCACTCACGAAAGCAGGCGCACTGCAGTCTCGGCTGTCTGCATATTGATGTCGAACTGCAGTTCGCAATATTCCGGGTATCCTTCCAATGGTGAAGGGTCATCAGCACAATTGCAGCCGGGGATAACACCGCTATAAAAGATCCCTGCCTTCACCTGAATCACGCCAGAGGTTTCAGAAAAACTGATAATCACTGCCTTGATATTTTCGGCACTGGCATAACTGCTCTGCGACAATCCCTGCTGCAGCGGAAGCGTTTCCACATCCAGCTGCTCGATTTCCGCTTTCAGGGTTTCACTGAATGCCGGCGTACCCCAAGCCTGCAACACATGACTTAACAGAAGCAATGCCGGGCAACCAGTGCTCTATCAATCTAATAATAACGTATTCAGAAAAATATGTAAGTTGAACATCAAATTTATTTAATAGCCACGGAATTCTACGGAAAAACACGGGAGAATAAATGCCATAAAAATACTTTTTTCCGTGTGCTACCGTATCGATCATATCCGTCTTTACCAGATTGAGGCAGTACTACTCGTGTGCAATCACCGTGTCTGTAAACAGATAATCCTTCAGCTCTTTATCAAAGGCCGGATCCTTGCGACGAATCCATTCTAGTACCATCGCTGCATGCTCTTTTTCCTCGTCCCGGTTATGCGCAAGAATCGCCTTGAGGTCTTTATCCGTGCAGGCGTCAACCCGCTGGTTATACCAGTCAACCGCCTCCAGCTCTTCCATTAACGAGGTGATCGCACGGTGCATGTCTCGCGTTTCATCTGTAAGCTCATTGATTGGTTCGTGGTAGCCTTCATTTGCCATATCTAATTCCTCCTGTTGATCTGCAGGCAGAATAACACGGCACTCGACAGGATCTACAGCTACAGCAGCTAACGTCAAACAACCTGTGACAGCCAGATAACCAGCGGCAGCGTCACAACAGCGCCAATCACCTGCAGGGTAATTAAATTGGCCATCAACGGTGCATCACCGCCCATCTGCCTTGCCAGCACAAACGATGAGGCCGCGGTCGGCACGGCAGCGGCCAGCATGGCAACAGTGCGTGGCAGCCCATCTACCCCGAACAACAGGCAACCTGTAAACATCAGGGCAGGCATCCCCAGCAGCCGCAGCAGGGCACCAAAAACCACCAGCCCGCGGTGGTCACGAATCCCGCCAAGATGAATACCGGCACCGACTGTCAGCAGACCCATGCCGAGTGCGCCGCTGCCAATAATATCGGCCACGCTGTACAACAAGGGCGACAGCCCCAGGCCGCTGATATTGAGCAAAGCACCCAGCGCACAGGCCATAATAAACGGGTTCTTTAGCAACTTCCCGAGCACCTGCAGCAGGTTACTTTCCGCTTCACCATAGTGAGCCAAAACTATGATATTTATAATGTTTAATGGTGGAATAATAACGACCATGACCACCGCCATATAGGCCACACCGGCATCCCCAATCAGCAAGCCGACTATCGACAGTGCAATAAAACCATGCCAGCGAGTTGCCCCCTGCACCAGGCTGCTAAAGGCTGCCGGTGAGACCGCGAAGTAACGATGCAGCAGCGGATACGATAGCAACAGCAGGCCGCTCATGGTAAAGATGGCAAACAGCAGCGCCCCCGAAAAACGGGCAATCTCGGCAGATCCGATATCCGCGATAGCCAGTGTCTTCACCAGCAACACCGGGAACAGGATGTAATAACAGAGGTTTTCAAGCCCGCGCCAGGCAGAGGCATCAAGCATCGTGGTCTGGCGCAGATAGTAGCCCAGCACGATGACCACAAACACCGGCAGCAAGGCAGAGATAACCAGCAGCACGTCAGAATGGTACTTAACTTAAAGCAAAAATACCGTCATCCCGCCGCGGGCCGGGATGCAGACGTTTCGAGTCCGGCTTGTTCTGGATTCCGGCCTGCGTCGTAATAACGCTAACAGTGTTTTCATAAACCAATTCCGCATAAACAGGCACCATTGGCAACACCGCAAGACTCCCCTGGCTGCGCAGGCAGGCCAACATATCCACCGGTGTATATAACCAACGACCAGTACTGCCTCAATCTGATAAAGACGCACATGATCGCCCCGGAAGCACACGGAAAAAACAGCACAATAAATGCCATAAAATACTATTTTCCCGTGTTTTTCCGTGTACTTCCTGGGCTATAAAACAAACCGGGTGTTCAGCTTAATATGATTCAGCGTACGTTATTATCAGCTTGAAAGAGCATTAGAATGTATCCTCAACCAACAACTCTTCGAGAGGCAACTGACCCGGCTTCGGCCAGGGTTCGCTGGTTCCCTTGCCGATAGCCACCATCGGCCCCATCACATAATCTTCCGGCAGCCTGATCAACCCGGCTACCTGTTCAATGTCGAAACCGATCATGGGACAGGACTGATAGCCCATCTCCTGGGCTGCAAGCATCAGCGTCTGCATCGCGCTACCAATCGAGCGTTGCGCTTCATCACGCTGCAGCCACTCACGTCCTTCATGAAACGGCCCCATCCAGTTAACCAGCAGATCTGCAACCTCTTCAGGTGCATTGGCCCAGTACCTGCCCGGGCTTTTGGCCCACGCCTTGACGTCCGCCGTAAAAAGCACCAGCAGCGAGGCATCAGTCATTTGCGCCTGATCATTCCCGAACTCCTTGCGTATTTTCGTGCGCAGCTCAGGGTCACGAATGATCACCATGCGCCAGTGCTGGGCATTAAAACTGGTAGGCGCCTGAATCGTCGCTTCCAGCAATTTGCGTTCTTCATCCGCGCTCAGCCTGTGGCTGGCATCAAATGCCTTCACGGCACGGCGTTTGTATATTGCTTCAATCGTGTTCATGGAATTTTTCTCTCAAAAGAATAA
>JAQBDO010000408.1:0-3449 GCA_032124375.1 Gammaproteobacteria bacterium | reverse complement strand
CACTGCCGGACGTCAATCCTGTCCTATTCGCTGAAAATCCAGCCGGAGCACTATTTCATCAACTGGCAACAGGATCCCTTCGGTAATTTCCAGGCACGCGTGGTATTCACGGACAAGATGCGGCTGTTGCGCATCGATGTTGACCTGGTTGCTGATATGGCGGTCATCAACCCATTCGATTTTTTTGTCGAGGAAAGTGCCGAGTACTGGCCGTTCGAATACGAGGCGAAGCTGCGGCATGACCTGACGCTCTACCTGGAACGTGAGGATGCCGGGCCACAGCTGCGCAACTGGCTGACGCAACCGCCGCGTGAGCGTACCAATACCATTGAGTTTCTGGTTGCTCTCAATGGCCGCCTGCAACACGCTATTCAGTACCAGCAGCGCATGGAGTCCGGATACCAGAGTTGCGAGGAGACGCTGGCAAAGGCCTCGGGCTCTTGCCGCGATACAGCGTGGCTGCTGGTGCAGATTCTGCGCCATCTCGGCGTCGCCGCGCGTTTTGTGTCAGGTTACCTGATCCAGTTGGCCCCTGAGACTCAGTCCAGCGATGAGCCGTCCGGTACGCAACAGGATGTTACCGACCTGCACGCCTGGGTGGAAGTTTACCTGCCCGGTGCCGGCTGGATCGGACTCGACCCGACCTCGGGGATGTTTGCCGGTGAGGGACACATCCCGCTGTTCTGTACCCCTGATGCCGGCAGTGCCGCGCCGGTCAGCGGCAGCGGCGATGCATGTGAAACAGGGCTTTATTATCACAATCGCGTTACCCGCATCGATGAGGGTACGCACGGTAGCAAGCCCGGTCGTTAATACCCTGCGATGAAGAGTGTTTTGTACAGGTTCACAATGCATGTACAGTCAAGCACTTAGTGGACTGCTAAAACATGTGTTGACGGCGGCCGCCCACACTTCCTACCATACGGACAGCTGGCGGCGCTGGCCGCGCGAGGTTGTTGAATATGACGTATTGTGTTGCAGTTAGAGTTGACGAAGGTTTGGTGTTTGTTTCGGATTCACGCACCAATGCCGGTATTGACCGTTTAAGTACCTATAGTAAAATGTTCACCTTTGGACGTGATGGGGAGCGCTCGTTTGTGGTGCTCACGGCCGGTAACCTGGCCACCACGCAGTCCGTCATTTCCCAGATCAAGCGCGATATCAAGCAAAACAAGGTCCCCAATCTGATGACGGTCGAGAACATGACCGAGGCCGCAGAGTACGTCGGACAGCTGAGTGCATCCCAGCAGCAGAAGCACAGTACCGCGGTGGCCGGAGGCGGCTTTGATGCCAGTGCCAGCTTTATACTCGGTGGCCAGGTCAGCGGCGGTTCACATCGGGTGTTCATGATCTACCCGGAAGGCAATTTCATCACGACAACTGCAGAGAATCCCTACCAGCAAATCGGTGAAATCAAGTACGGCAAACCTGTCCTGGATCGCATCATCACGCGCGACACCAGTCTCGAGGAAGCGGCGCTCGCGGCTCTGGTTTCGATGGATTCCACGATGCGCTCCAATGCCACAGTGGGACCGCCGCTCGACGTGCTGATTTATGCGAAAGACAGTTTAAGCCTGAATCGTCATTTCATACTGCAGGCCGACGACCCCTACCTGCTCGAGATCAAGGCGGCCTGGGACGAGAAGCTCAAGGAAGCCTTTGCGGAACTCAGACGGGTTAACTGGAACGAGCCGACGTCCGTGTCAGTAGTCACTGAAGAATAAGCTGCCGTTATAGCGCTTCATCCGGTTCCAGTGAGAACCAGGTGGCAGATATTTGCTGGTGCAGGTTGCCGAATTCAAACTGCAGCTGGTCGATGAAATCGTGCAGGCCCTCGGTGCGCAGTTTTTCCGTATCGGCTACCGCGACCAGGCGCTGCAGGCGCAATACCGCACGCAGGGGCTCCTCGCTGTGTGGTAGATGGTGTTCGAAACAGGAGGCGATCTCGCCAAGCGTGTGCGCAACCGAACGTGGGAACAGCATATCCTGCAGCAGAAACGCTAACACCTGGCCAGGCTGGATCCGACGGCGCACGTACTGGCGGTACATCTGGTGCGCGCTCAGCGAACGTAACACGTAGGTCCAGAGGCGATTCTCCAGACGCTCCAGTTCCACACCGGGCGCGATCAGCGTGGCCGAACCTACGTCGATCATGCGCGTGGTCATATCGGCACGTTCCAGATTGCGTCCCACTCGCACGAACTGATAGGCAGGGCCGTGGCTCATGGTGCCGGCCAGTAACCCGGTGATCTGCTGGCAGCGCATGATGATTTCCGACAGAAATTCGTGGCGGTCCTTGAGGAGTGTCTTGCCGGTGAGTTTTTTCCTGGCAAACAGGTACAGTTCGTTGACGTGTTCCCAGCCCTCGCTGGGCACGAGGTCGCGCGTGGTGCGTATGTTTTCCCGCGCCATAGCCAGGCTGGAAATTACCGAACCCTGGGTGTCCGTGTCGCTGAGCATGAACTTGATGACATTGCGCTCCCCGGAAGAGCGGTAGTTCCTGTCGAAGTGCTCATGGGCGCCGCTGACATCCACCAGCTGACGCCAGTTAAGGCCGACCCCGTTGGGCAGGTCCAGCATCATGGAGGAGAATACCCTGACCAGGCGGGCCGTGTTTTCGGCGCGTTCCAGGTAGCGCGCCGTCCAGTACAGTCGTTCCGCTACGCGCGATAGCATTTCAGTTGCCTCCCGTGTCCACGATCCAGGTGTCCTTGCTGCCGCCACCCTGTGATGAATTGACTACCAGTGAACCCTTGCGCAGTGCCACTCTGGTCAAACCACCGGCCGTCACGTAGGTCCGGTCGGACTGCAGGATAAACGGCCGCAGGTCGAGGTGGCGCGGTTCTACATGCTGCCCGCAGATGGTCGGGGCAGTCGACAGGCCCAGGGTCGGCTGTGCGATGTAATTACGCGGATTGCGCTTGATAAGATTGACGAACTTGCTGCGCTCGACCGTGCTCGCATGCGGACCTACCAGCATGCCGTACCCGCCCGACTCGTTGGCCGGTTTGACCACCAGCTTGTCGAGATTGGCGAGCACGTATTCGCGTTGCGCCTTGTCTTCGCAGCGCCAGGACGGGACATTGGGGATGATCGGGTCCTGGTCAAGGTAGTACTTGATGATGGCAGGCACGTAGGTATAGATCACCTTGTCATCCGCGACGCCGGCGCCTGGAGCATTGGCGAGTGCGACGTTGCCGGCGCGCCAGGCGCGCATCAGCCCGCGTACGCCCAGTGCGGAGTCTTCGCGAAAGACTTCCGGGTCGAGGAATTCATCGTTTACCCGCCGGTAGATCACATCGACGAGCTGCAGGCCATCGATGGTCTTCATATAAACGCAGTCATCGGCGCCGACCACCAGGTCGCCGCCTTCCACCAGTTCCGCGCCCATCTGCTGTGCCAGGTAGGCGTGCTCGAAATATGCCGAGTTATAGATGCCCGGCGTCATT
>JAQBDO010000407.1:0-3934 GCA_032124375.1 Gammaproteobacteria bacterium | reverse complement strand
GGGCTGCGGCCCTCCTTGAGTGCCTTGACCGCGCGTTCCAGCAGGTCTGTATACATGGAAAAGCCAATCTCGTGGATTTGTCCACTCTGGTCCTCGCCGAGTAATTCACCGGCGCCACGAATTTCAAGATCATGGGTTGCCAGGGTAAAACCGGCACCGATATCTTCCATGGATTCAATAGCGGCCAGCCTTTTCCTGGCGTCTGCACTCATTGCGCGATCCGGCGGTACCAGCAGGTAGGCATAGGCACGGTGATGAGAGCGACCGACACGGCCACGCAGCTGATGCAATTGCGCCAGCCCGAGTTTATCCGCACGGTTCATGATGATGGTGTTCGCTGTCGGCACGTCAATGCCACTTTCTATGATAGTACTGCATAACAGCAGATTAAAACGACGGTGATAAAAATCCATCATCACCTGTTCAAGCTCACGTTCACGCATCTGGCCATGGGCTATTTCAATACTTGCTTCCGGTATCATTGCTGCGAGTTCCGCCCCCATACGCTCAATAGAAGCGACATCATTATGCAGAAAATATATTTGTCCGCCACGCTTGATCTCTCTAAGACAGGCGTCACGCAGGGTTTCCTTGTCCCATTCACATACGAAGGTCTTGACCGCCAGACGGTGCGCCGGGGGTGTGCTGATGATGGACAGGTCTCTCATGCCCGACAGCGCCATATTGAGCGTGCGCGGGATAGGTGTCGCGGTGAGTGTCAGGACGTCAATTTCCGAGCGCAGGTTCTTGATGCTTTCTTTCTGGCGCACGCCAAAACGGTGCTCTTCATCAATGATCAACAGACCGAGGCGTTTGTACTTGACGGCAGGCTGCAGCAATTTGTGTGTGCCAACCACGATATCAACGGTACCGTCCTGCAATGCTTTCATGACAGCGTCGGTCTGCTTGCCGGATCGAAACCGGGATAACAGCTCTATACGCACCGGCCAGTCGGCAAACCGGTCACAAAAATTCTGGTAATGTTGCTGTGCGAGCAGTGTTGTCGGCACCAGCAGCGCGACTTGTTTGCCCCCCTGCACAGCCATAAAGGCAGCCCGCATGGCAACCTCTGTCTTGCCAAAACCGACATCGCCACAGACCAGCCGGTCCATGGGCATTGCGGACTGCATGTCTTCCAGTACAACCCGGATCGACTCTTCCTGATCCGGCGTTTCCTCGAAAGGGAAGGTCGCAGCAAACGCCCGGTATTCTTCATCCGGGGCGCTACAGGCATGGCCCCTGCGCGCCGCACGACGTGCGTAGATATCCAGTAGCTCAACGGCGATATCATGTATGCGTTTGGTCGCCTTTTTGCGGGCGCGTTCCCATTGATCGCTACCCAGTTTATGCAACGGTGCATTTTCGGGTGAGGCACCGCTATAGCGACTCACCAGCGCCAGTGAGGCAACTGGCACATAGAGTTTGTCTCCACCGGCATATGCAAGCGCGAGATATTCTGTTTCTATATCACCCACCCTGATGGTTTCCAGCCCGAGGTAGCGACCGACACCGTTTTCCTCGTGCACGACGGGTGCGTTGATTTCAAGGTCAGTCAGGTTTCTGACAATACTTGCGGGGTCACGTTGCGGTTTTCTGCGCCGTGTCTGGCGTGCATGATCACCGAACAGGGCCGTTTCAGTGATGATAGCCAGCGGCGGGGTGTTCACTATCAGGCCGGTTTCCAGCGGCGCAACGGTTATGCAGAAGGCATCCGTCGATACCATGAAACTGCCCCAGTCAGTTACAGGAACAGGCCTGAAGCCGAAGGCGTGCAACTGTTCCAGCAGGGTTTCCCTGCGTCCGGTTGATTCTGCCGTTATCAACACCCGACCCGGAAAGCTGTCGATAAATGATTGCAAGGCAGCAGCCGGTTGCTCACCACGGGGCCTGATGCGAACATCACCGGGGACGCGGATACGGTAGTCAATCACCGGGTGTGGTGAGGTCTTGCCCTTAAATAAATTAACCTCGATGCAGGAGCGCTGACTCAGCTGGAACTGTAATTCGTCATTATCAATAAAGAGTTTATCGGGAGGCAGTATCGGGCGTTCAATGTCATGACGTCGCGCTTCATAGCGTTCCTCAAGTTGCTCCATATAATTGGTGCAAGCCACCTCGGTGCCGTCAAGCTGCAGCATGGACGCATTATCCGGGAGGTAGTCAAACAAGCTGCAGGTGTTTTCACTAAACAGCGGCAGGTAGTACTCAATACCCGGCGGTGCAATGCCCTGGCTGACATCGCGATAGACGCTGCAGTTCTGTGAATCTCCTGCAAAGCTTGCGCGAAAACGCCTGCGGAATAATCGTATGGCTTCCTCGTGCATCGGGAATTCACGTGCAGGTAACAGTCGAACCGATGTGACCTTGTCGAGGGAACGCTGACTCTCGCAATCAAATGTCCTGATGGAATCAATCTCTTCATCAAACAGGTCAATCCTGAATGGTGAATCGGTACCCATGGGGTAAAGATCGAGCAGTGATCCGCGTACTGCAAACTCTCCGTGTTCCATGACTTGCGAAACAGCGCGGTAGCCGGCTTCATCCAGACGTGTACGCAACTCATCAAGTTTGAGCGTATCGCCGGTTTTCAGCATCAGACTGTTCTGATAAACATATTCCTTGGGTGGCAGACGTTGTAGCAGCGTGGGCACTGAAACAATGAGCAGCCCACGTTGCATCTCGGTCAGCTGGTACAGTGTTGCCAGACGTTCTGAAATGATGTCCGGGTGTGGCGAGAATTTATCGTATGGCAATGTCTCCCAGTCGGGAAGTGTGGTTACACGGGAATGACTGCTTGTCGAGAAATACTCTATCTGGTCTTGCAACAGTTCGGCCGACTGCATGTCCGGCGTAATGACTACCACCAGGCTGGAATGGGTTTGTGCCAGGTTTGCAATGGCCAGTGGCAGACTGTCACCGCTCAGACCGGTCCAGACCAGGCGCGCCTGTTTCTCCGGAATGGCAGGATCCAGCAGGGTGCTGTTAAAGATGTTTCTATCAGCAGGCCGGAGAGTGCTGGTCATACGAGTGGGAGACAGGTGGGCCGACGATCCCCCGGACAATGTAATATTGACTGCCCGGGGGGCTAACCGGTAATAAAAAAGTAGTTAAAGTTTGTTGCCCAGCGACTGGCCTTTAAAACCCATTTTCTGGAATATGAGGTAACCGGGACATATCCCTGTGATACCCGCAAAGGCCAGTGCCGCAGCCGGGATATAAAGGAACCAGTGTGCGACATCAAAACCGGTCAGCCAGATCCCGACCAGGATCAGTGCCGACACCATCAAAAACAGCATTCTAATTGCACTCATGTGAAAAATCTCCTGTATTATATTTTCCCGGAATGTTATTGCCTCGTGACAGGTTACCGCAAGCGGCAAAGATATCATCCTGAAAGGCAGACAAGGGGGCATTTTAGGCCGCATGCTTCAGCGTTACAAACACTAATCACACAAGACGCTTGAAAAGGAATTTAAATGGCTAAGAATTACGCTGAATGGCTGGTTCGCTGGCGCTACTTGATCCTCATTTCCACCCTCGTTCTGGTTGCGGCAATTGGCAGTGGCGCCCGATTTATCACCTTTGATACTGACTACCGGGTGTTCTTCAGTGAAGACAACCCGCAGCTAAAGGCTTTCGAGGAACTGCAGAACACCTATACCAAAACAGACAATGTCCTGTTTGTGCTGGCACCAAAGGACGGTAATGTTTTTACCAGGGAGACACTGGCAAGTGTCGCACGCCTTACCGAGGCCTCCTGGCAAATGCCATATTCCTTACGCGTCGACTCACTTACCAATTTCCAGCACACTCGCGCCGACGGCGATGATCTTCACGTTGATGATCTCGTGCCGGAAGAACTACTGGACAACCTGGATGCAGAGGCCCTGCGAAGAATCCGTGATATCGCTGTTAATGAACCCCTGCTGGTCAA
>JAQBDO010000406.1:0-9986 GCA_032124375.1 Gammaproteobacteria bacterium | reverse complement strand
ATCGGCAAACGCCTGTATGACAGACAGCCGATCAGCATCGTCGGTGACGTCGCCGCGCATGAATCCGGCAACGGGGGAAATGGACATGACTGATAAAATCAGGGTCGCGACTGCTTCGCTGTGCGGCTGCTTCGGCTGTCACATGTCGCTGCTGGATATTGACGAACGCATTATTGAGCTGGTGCAGCTGGTGGAATTCGACCGTTCACCGATCACCGACATCAAGACGGTGGGGGATTGCGATGTCGGCCTCATCGAGGGTGGCGTCGCCAATGCGGAAAACGTCGAAGTGCTGCGCGAATTCCGCAAACACTGCAAGGTGCTGGTGGCGGTAGGTGCCTGCGCGGTAAACGGTGGCATACCGGCGATGCGCAACTCATTCGAGTTGCGGGAATGCCTTGAGGAGTCCTACACCGACGGCATCGGCCTGGCCAACTCGTTGATACCAAGCGACCCGGAAATCCCCATGCTGCTGAACAAGGTGCACCCGATTCACGAGGTAGTCAAGGTCGACCATTTCCTGCCCGGCTGCCCGCCATCGGCCGATACCATCTGGACCTTCCTGACAGAACTGATCGAAGGCAAGCCGGTCAGTTACCCTTATGAACAGATCCATTATGATTAACGAAAGACGCAAAAAGAACTTGATTTGCCGGTCTGAATTCATTCGACCGGCAGGTACGCCTTGCCAGGCAGGGTTAATTCATTCGACCGGCAGGTGCAAGCTGTTACGCAACACTTACTGATTTATTATTCCACGGAACCCAGTGATGCCATCAAACCTCGAAACCGCCGACAACCCGAAAAAACTCGAACGCATCGTGATCGAACCGCTGACCCGTGTTGAAGGCCACGGCAAGGTCACGCTACTGCAGGACGAAAACCTGCAGATCAAGCAGGCGCGGCTGCACATCGTCGAATTCCGTGGCTTCGAAAAGTTCATCCAGGGCAGGCCCTACTGGGAACTGCCGGTGCTGGTACAGCGCCTCTGCGGCATCTGCCCGGTCAGCCACCACCTTGCCGCGGCCAAGGCCACCGACATGCTGGTCGGCACCACACAGCTGACACCGACAGCCGAGAAGATCCGTCGCCTGATGCACTACGGCCAAACCCTGCAGTCGCACGCGCTGCATTTTTTCCACCTGTGCTCACCTGACCTGCTGTTCGGTTTCGATGACGCTGTCCGCCACCGTAATATTGTCGGTGTCATCGAGGACAGTCCGGACATCGCCAAACAGGGCGTGCTGTTACGCAAATACGGCCAGGAAGTCATTCGTTTGACCTCCGGCAAGCGCATTCACGGTACCGGCGCGATCCCGGGTGGCGTCAACAAGTCGCTGAACCGTGAGGAAATCGCCTATCTGCAAAAAGACATCGAGCAGATGGTGCAGTGGGGCCAGGACGCAGTCGAGCTGATTAAACGCATTTTCTTCGAACACCTTGACTACCACATGAGCTTCGCTGCGATCGACACCAACATGTTGAGCATGATCGGTGCGCACGGTGAATTCGACATCTACCACGGCGGACTGCGTGCAAAAGACGCGGACGGTGGCACGATTTTCGACCACGTCGATTACACCCGCTACAACGACTACATCCGCGAAGGGGTGAAGAACTGGAGCTACATGAAGTTTCCGTTCATAGAATCCCTCGGCGCGGAAGATGGCTGGTACCGGGTCGGGCCGCTGGCACGTGTGAACAACTGCGATTATTTCAGCACGCCGCTGGCCGAGCAGCAACGCAAACTCTTCAGGGAAGCCGGTGGTGAACGGCCCGTGCAGGCCTCGCTGGCATTCCACTGGGCGCGCCTGATCGAACTGCTGTACTGCACCGAGGCCATTCGGGAGCTGCTGCTGGACCCCGACATCAGTGGTACAGACCTGCTCAACAAGGGTGAACTGCAGAGCTGTGGCATCGGCGTGCTCGAAGCGCCACGCGGCACGCTGTTTCACCACTACGAGATCGACGCTGACGGCATCGTCAACAAGGCCAACCTGATCGTCTCCACCACCAATAATAACCAGGCAATGAACGAGTCCATTCGCCAGGTCGCGGGCATGTACCTCGATGGCAAGCAGTTGACCGAGCCGATGCTGAACCAGATTGAAGTCGCGATTCGCGCCTATGATCCCTGTCTGTCATGCGCCACGCATGCCATGGGCAAAATGCCGCTGGAAGTTATCCTCGTCAACGAACAGGACGAAGTCATCGACAGGCTTGAAAAGCGGGTCACGGGAGAGATACGGCGTAGCGTTCCCTGACCGGGAAAGAACTGCTGATCGAATGAATCCAACCCTACGAATAGATGCGTCTGAGGGCGGCGCTGGTCGAATGAATTCGACCCTGCAAATGCACGAGTCAGATCAATTGGCTGGATTAACATTGTAGGGCCGAATTCACTGTGCCCGGCGCTTAATCGGGTATTCGGCCAACAGCACATGCAACAGCATTCGATCAAGCCGGACCTTGTTTTCACCTGGGGCAACCCTTCGCGCGGCGATGATGCGCTCGGGCCGGCGATGTATGAACTACTGCTGCAGGAGGACTTCAGCGACGTCGACGTGCTCACCGACTTCCAGCTGCAGATTGAACACTGCATCGACCTCGAAGGTCGCAAACGCGTGCTGTTCGTGGACGCGAGCACCTCGGCAAACGCAGCGTTCGAACTTGTCCGCTTGCAGCCGCAACAGGACAGCAGCTATACCACGCATGCAATGAGCCCGCAGGCACTGTTGTCCGTATACCAGCAGGTCAATGGCAGCATGCCGCCACCGGCCTGGCTGCTATCTATCCGCGGCTACGAATTCGGCCTCGGCCTGCCACTGTCCGCGGCAGCAAACAAAAACCTGCTGCTGGCGTTCAACCTTGTAAAGAAATTATTTGACCCTGCCCGGCCTGTAGAGTGGGCAGAGAAATAGGAAGTATTGGTTAAACCGTCTGATGGGTACGTCGCGTTGCTCCGTTACCCATCCTGCGTCCTTGTGAGTATTGCTGAATTTTCCAGTAGGGGCGGCTAAAGCGCAGCGTAGCCATCAGTCCGCTAAATATCCAGACAGCTGACCTGGAGATTCATAAGGTCCGCATCCAGCTCGCCGCGCGTGAACAGCTCGGTTCCGGGGTGCGCGGCAGTGCTGCTGCCACACATGACGCCAAGGCGCAGCATGTCTTCGGGCGATCCACCGTTTCGAAGCGATGCAATCAAACCGGCAACCAGTGAATCGGCGCTGCCTACGGTTGACTGTTTATGTACCTTCGGGGCGCTGCAGTGGTAGCTATTGTCACCATTGAGCAGGATCGCTCCCTCGCCGCCCAGAGAAACACACAGGTATTCTATGCCGCCCTGTTGCAGTAGCCGGGCCGCCTCCGCCACGCGCTGGATGTCGTCCATACGTCGCTTGCAGATCATTTCCAGCGCATAACGACCCAACCGGACCAGGTAAGGCTCGGCCTTCAACGCCTGTTCCAGCACGTCACCGGACGCGTCCAGCACCACCTTGCCTCCCTGCGTGCGGACCTGTTCAGCCAGTTCGCGGTAGATGGAATCGGGGACCCCCGGCGGAATCAAACCGGACAGCACCGCGAAACCATCACCTGCCGTGCCCAGAAAACAGCCTGTTATTTCGGCAAGCACATCGGCCGGGACCTCGGGTCCGAGACTGGTGATTTCAAACTGGCCGGGGGGATTCTGCTGCATGATATTGGTGTTGAGCCGCGTTTCACCCTGCAGGCGAAACCAGCTGTGATTTTCACCCAGGGTATCGCCCAGCAGGCGCAGCAACAGCGCGCCGCTTTCACCACCAATGGTGCTGCAGCAATGCACCGGCACGCCCAGTTCGGTGAGTGCGTGCGCAATGTTGATGCCGTTACCGCCAGGATAGTACGAGGTGTTGCTGGAGCACACCTTCTGGTACTCCAGCAACTGTGGAATGACATAGCTGATATCCACGGCCGGATTAAGTGCGAGCACCGCCACTTTTTTGTCTGGATTATCGATCATTGTTATCTCCGTATTATCGCAGCCGCTGCTTGAGTATCAGGCTGCGTCCGGTCATTTCCGGTGGTTGAGGTAAACCGAGCAACTCCAGAATGGTGGGTGCAATATCCGCGAGACCGCGCCCGGTACTGAGCCGCACCGGGCCTTCCCCCATAATCAGGAAGGGCACCGGGTATTCGATGTGCTGGGTATGCGGTTCGCCGGTATTGGGATTGATCATTTCATCACAGTTGCCATGGTCTGCGGTGAGCAGAATGCGCCAGTCATTTTCCAGTGCTACCCGGAATACACGGTGACTTTCCAGATCCAGCGTCTCAACGGCACACACAATGGCTTCGCGCCGCGCCGTATGGCCCACCATATCGGCATTGGCAAAATTGGTGACGATGAAGTCGTACTTGCCACTGTTAATCGCTCCGATCAACTGGTCTGCAATCGCGGCGGCGCTCATCTCCGGCTGGCTGTCGTAGGTCGCAACGGCGGGCGAAGCGACGATAATACGGTCTTCCTGCGGACATGGCAGTTCCCGCCCGCCGTTAAAAAAGTAGGTCACGTGGGCAAATTTTTCGGTCTCGCTGCAGTGCAGTTGCGTCAGATTCGACTCGCTGATGACCTCGGCCAGCACCTGGGTGGGCGCCACCCGCGGAAACAGTATGGGAAAGGCAAAGTTGGCATCATACTCGGTCATGCAGACCAGTTTTTGCAAACAGCTGCCACCGCGGTCGAAACCGTCAAAGTCGCCCACCCCAAAGGCAGCCGCCAACTGGCGCACGCGATCGCTGCGAAAATTAAAGAACAGCACCGAATCGTGCGGGGAAATACCCTTGTATCCTGCAATAACCGTGGGTTGAATGAATTCATCTCCCTCACCACGCGCATAGGCTGCTTCGATGGCCTCCCGGGGATTGGCCGCCGTCACCCCCTGACCCAGTACCATCGCGTCCCATGCCCGTAGCGTCCGGTCCCAGTGCCTGGCCCGGTCCATCGCGCAGTAGCGCCCGCTGACCGTGGCAATCCTGCCACGGCCCAGGCTGGCGAGGGCTGTTTCGATCTCGTCCAGATAGCCCAGCGCCGCCTTGGGTGCGGTATCGCGCCCGTCGGTAATCATGTGAATCACCGGCTCCAACGGAGTTTGACGCAGCAGCTCAAGAATACCGAGCAGGTGCTCGATGTGTGAGTGCACGCCGCCATCGGATATCAGGCCGACCAGGTGCAGGCAGTCGGAGTCCGTCAACAGGGACTGCCACGCAGGTAACTGCGTGAAACTGCCGTCATAGATGGCGTTGGCAATCCGCACCAGGTCCTGTTCGAGTACCCGCCCCGACCCCAGTGTCAGATGCCCGACCTCGGAATTTCCAAACTGCCCGTCCGGCAGGCCAACCGCCCGCCCGGAGGCCTGCAACACGCTATGCGGGTAAGAGGCAAAATAATGATCGAGGTGCGGTGTGCGCGCCAGTGCCCAGGCATTATGGGCGCGACTTGGATTAAGTCCGAAGCCATCAAAGATGGCAAGCAGGACAGGCCTTGGTTTCAATGTGTCTCTCCCCGATCCCGGATTGCCAAACTAATTTTGTCACCACTAGACTGTAACCGGCGTTGCAAGGAAGCCGCTTGCGCCAGAGTCTGGCAGGATAACACCGGCCCTGCAACAAACACTGCGAGCAACGCCACCGTGACCCGGCGGAGAGACGCCGTCGAAATACTCAACAGCGAGCACTAATCAATTACTAATATATGTGTTATAAACTCACCCACCTGACAAAAGCATGATGGAGGAACGTTTCAATGACTGAAAAACTGACCATGAAGAAACTGTCGGATGAACTGGAACAACTGCGCACGCAGATGCAGGGACTGGAGGTGCGTCTCCAGCATCACCTTGAAAGCAAACTGGAAAGTGCGCTCGCTGCCGCGAAATCGATGACACAGCCACAGCCCGCCAGCAACGCAGGGCTACTGACAAGTATTGATGCGGAACAACGCCAACGTCTGATTACCATGGAAGCCTACCTGATAGCCGAACGACGCGGTTTCGAGGGGAGCGATCCGGCACAGGACTGGGCCGAGGCAGAAAAGCTGGTCGATTACCGACTGATGCAGTCAAGTGAACCCATGCATCTGGCGCCCCGGACACCGAAGGCAGGCAAAAAGACCACACCCACGGTCAAAAAAACCGACAGCAGAAAAAAAGCAGATGTAAAAACAGCCGCTGCGACGAAACCATAATCGCGCCACCGGTGACGAGATTCACAATTCTGTCCCAGTACAACTGCTTAACAAGGCCAACAGGCGTAGCCCAATGGATGGAGTACAAAGCCAGTCATGATTGAGGTCCGGATACATGGTCGCGGCGGCCAGGGCAACGTGGTCGCCGCCTACCTGCTTGCCACCACTGCCATCAATGAAGGCTGGAATGCCCAGGCGTTTCCTGCTTTTGGAGCGGAGCGACGCGGTGCACCGGTGGTGGCGTTCGTGCGCATCGACCACGCACCCATCAAGCGCCGCTGCCAGGTGGTATCGCCAGACTTTCTCATTATCCAGGACGAAGCACTGATGAATATACCCGGCATTACGGAGGGCCTGAAGACCGGCGGCGGCATCCTGCTGAATGCATCCAAACACTGCGACAGTTACAGCGACGAGATCAACGGCAAACTGGTCATCCTGCCGGCAACGCAGCTGGCGCAGCAATATCTGGGACGCCCGGTGCCCAATACTGCATTACTGGCGGCGTTCCTTAAACTGACGGACCTGCTGCCTCAACAGTCGTTAATCGAGTCACTGGAAGAGCGCTTCAAGGGCGCTGTGCTGGAAAAAAACATTGCCCTGGTCAAGGCTGCAGCAGAAACCATCACCGACAACCCATGGAAAACCACCCTTAATGCGTAAAGCACTGGAAGGCTCACAGGCCATTGCCCTGACGGTTGCGCTGTGCCGGCCACAGGTGGTGGCGGCCTACCCCATTACGCCGCAAACACACATCGTCGAAAACATCGCGAAGCTGGTCGCCGACGGTAAAATGGATTGTGAACTGGTGAGCGTGGAGAGTGAGTTTTCAGCGGCCTCGCTGGTGCTGGGGGCCGCCTGCGCAGGTTCGCGTACCTATACCGCGAGTGCCTCGCAGGGCATCCTGTTAATGAGCGAGGTGCTCTATAATATCGCCGGCCTGCGCATACCGATGGTGATGACCTGCGCCAACCGTGCCATATCGGCGCCGCTGTCAATCTGGAACGACCAGCAGGACTCCATGGCCGTAAGGGATGCCGGCTGGATACAGTTGTACTGCGCGAACAACCAGGAAGCGGTCGATACGACCATCCAGGCCTATCGTATTGCGGAGGTCACTGAATTGCCCGTCATGGTCTGCGTGGACGGCTTTACCCTGACCCACACACTGGAGCCCATCGACATCCCGGATCAGGCATTGGTTGATGCGTATCTGCCGCCCTTCAAATTCGCGCGCGCACTGGATCCCGCCAACCCGATCAGTATTGGCACCCTGGTATCGCCGGACCACTATCCGGAAGCACGCCACTCGCATCACCACGCCCTGCTGGATGCCGCCGATGAAATCATTGCCGCGGACGCAGACTGGCAACAGCTCAGCGGACGTTCTGCCGGCGGCCTGCTCAGTGTCAGCGGCCCGGACGACGCGCAAATAGGCATCCTCACCCTGGGTTCCATTGTCGGAACCCTGAGTGATGCAAGCGACCTCTATACCGATCTACCCGCGACCAAATTGATCAATCTGCGCGCCTTCCGGCCATTCCCTTTTGATGCACTGCGCTTTGCCTGTTCAGGGTTGACCGACCTGATTGTGCTGGAACGCGCATTGTCGCCGGGTTTTGGCGGCATCGTCTCCGCCGAAGTGCACGCCGCACTGGCCGGCATGCCGGGCGTGCCACGCATTCACAGCTTTGCAGTCGGTCTGGGCGGACGTGATATCCCGCTTGAAATCTACCGCACGCTGCACCAGCAAATCGACGGTGCCGAACCGCGCCCATTCTCCATCATCGATGTGGAACGGGGCAGACTGCCGGTCGAGGATCATGGCATTTAAGCGACAGCCAATGGCTATAGAGACACTGGAAACCACGACATGAATACAAACACGCAGAGCATCTCCGTCGACAGTCTTATGAAATTGCGCAAGAACCAGCCGCGCTTCGAAGGCATTGAGTCCGGCCATCGCGCCTGTCTCGGCTGCGGCGAGGCGCTGGCAGCGAGGCTGGTCACGGAAGCCGCGGGGCCTAACGTGATGATCGCCAATGCCACCGGTTGCCTGGAAATCTTCACCACGCCGTGGCCTGAATCGGCCTGGCGCCTGCCCTGGATGCACTCCCTGTTCGAGAACACCGGCGCGATTGCGGCCGGCATGGAAGCCGCCCTGAAGGCGCAGGGCAAGCCCACCAAGGTGCTCGCCTTTGCTGGTGATGGCGGCACTTTCGATATCGGTTTTCAGGCGCTGTCCGGCATGCTGGAACGCGGCCACAATGTGCTGTATGTCTGCTTCGACAACGAGGCCTACATGAACACCGGTATTCAACGCTCCAGTTCGACCCCGCACGCGGCTATGACCACTACCTCGCCGCCGGGCAGTGATCGTATGGGTAAACGGCATCTCAAAAAAGACATCCTGTCTATTGTTGCCGCCCACCATATACCCTATGCAGCAACGACCTCGGTCGCCTATCCGTCTGATCTGCGCAAAAAGATCCGCCGTGCGATGGAAATTGAAGGCCCCACCTTCATTCAGATCCACAGCCCCTGCCCGCTGGGTTGGGGCCACGAAGGGGATTACAGCATCAAGGTAGCCCGGCTGGCGGTACAGACCGGACTGTTCCCGGTCATTGAGCTGGAACGCCAGGAACTGATTGGCAGCATGCCGATTCGCCATCCCCGACCCGTGACAGACTATCTTCGACTGCAAGGGCGTTTTCGCCACCTGTTTAACGAGCATGATGCACGCGCGATTGAAGAACTCGCGCACATACAGGCGCTGGCAGACCACAATATCAAGCACTACGACCTGTGTGGCGATGGCGTGGACAGGCTCGATTCGGAAGGCGCCGACACCGTACGCCGCGGCGGCATGCGCTGGGCCTGAGCGATGACGATAAAACTCACACGCGGCAGCTTTGCCCTGCCAGGCACCACACTGGCTTACAAAACCGGCACCTGGCGCACGCAGCGGCCCGAACACCGCCACAGCAGCGCACCCTGTCACTCAGACTGTCCGGCCGGTGAAGATCCGCAGGCCTATATCGCCTTGCTGGACGAAGGCAAGCCACGTGCAGCCTGGGAATTGCTGGCCAGCGTCAACCCGCTGCCGGCTATCACTGCCCGCGTCTGCCCGCACCCCTGCGAATCGGGATGCAACCGCGGACAATACGATGCGCCGCTGGCCATTCACAGCATCGAACGTTTCCTCGGCGATGCCGCCATCGCCAATAACTGGAGCTACCCGCTAACCGCACCACCGCTACAGGCGGCGCACGTTGCCGTCGTCGGCGCCGGACCGGCGGGCCTGGCCGCGGCCTACCACCTGCTGCGCCAGGGCCTGCAGGTGACGGTGTTCGACGAGATGGGCGAAGCCGGCGGCACGCTGTTCACCATCCCGGATTATCGCCTGCCACGTGACATCGTCAGGACCGAAATCGGCCGCCTGCTGGCGACGGGCATCGCATTCCAACCCAATCACAAGCTGGGACGCGATCTCCATCTACAGGAACTGCAGCAAAATTACGCCGCCGTATTCCTGGCGCCAGGTGTGATGAAAAGCACCGAATGGAACGTCGACGGTGTCACACCAAACGACCTGCACGAAGGCCTGCACCTGCTGAAGCAGTGGAGCGATGTGGCCAGCTTGCCCGAGATGAAAAGCGCGGCCATTATTGGTGGCGGCAATACCGCAATCGACATCGCACGCATCCTGAAACGCAACGGTGTCGATACGCACATCGTGATTCACAGCAGCCTGCCGGATCCC
>JAQBDO010000405.1:0-12705 GCA_032124375.1 Gammaproteobacteria bacterium | reverse complement strand
GGCATCCTTGCTGTCGGCCGGCGGCGCCGCTTCCCCGTCATCCGGTTTCTTTTTCAGCAACTCATCGCTATCCGGGATAGCGCCGATCTCCACCGGCGTGGCCGCCCCCAGGTTGGTGCCGGGTGCCATGGCGGAGAGATGACTGGCATAGAGGATATAGGTGCCAGCGCTGGCAGCGCGGGCACCGCCGGGCGTCACATAGGTGGCCACCGGGACCGGTGATACCATGATTTCCTGGATAATATCGCGCATGGACGTATCCAGCCCGCCGGGTGTATCCATTCGCAGGATGACCAGGCCAGCGGCCTGTTCACGCGCCCGTTCCAGCCCGCGCTGAATGTAATCCGCGGTCGCCGGGCCGATCGCACCGTCGACATCCAGTACCACGGCAACCCGCTCGTTGGCCAGCGGGTACCCGGCCGGTGCCAGCACCAGCACCACCAGCAGGGCATACCATGGAAACCGGGCCTGCAAATTTTTATGCATGATACTGCTACATTAGCACAAGCCAATGCCATGAACATGCAAACTGCAGCATCTCACCCTGCGCGAAGAACATCGTCTAGACTTAACACAGAGGCTAAGTCAGGAGAGGAGGTTAAAGTGTTGTACAAACGACCACTATTCCGGATGTGCGTTATGTTGACGCTATTGCTGGCATCTGCGGCACGCGGTGATGCCTATACGCAGGCGCGCCAGCAGCTGGTTAAAGTTATTGAACAGGATGTACGCGACACCAGCCTGTACCTTGACAAGGAGGCACTGGACCGGCGTGTAATGATGGCAATGGGCAAGGTGCCCCGGCACGAATTTGTCCCCGCCACACAGCTTCCACTGGCCTATACCAACCGGCCATTGCCGATCGGTTACGGACAAACGATTTCACAACCCTATATCGTTGCCCTGATGAGCGACCTGATTAAGCCACAGGCTGACGACCGGATACTGGAAATCGGTACCGGTTCCGGCTACCAGGCAGCCATGCTGGCCGAACTCACCGGGCAGGTATACAGCATCGAGATCATCGAGGCGCTGGGCAAGCAGGCAGCCGGGCGACTGTCACAGCTGGGGTATGACAATGTAACGGTGCGCATCGGCGACGGCTATTACGGCTGGGAAGAACACGCCCCGTACGACGCCATCGTGGTCACAGCCGCCGCCAGCCACGTACCACCACCGCTGGTGGCGCAACTTAAACCCGGTGGCCGCATGATCATCCCCATCGGCAGCCGCTTTCTCACCCAGCAACTGGTGCTGATCGAAAAACAGCCGGGCGGGCAACTGGTCACCCGGCAGATTTTGCCGGTCATATTCGTGCCACTCACCGGGGAACACGATTAACATCCCTATTGCAGCGGAGCGGCAACGATTACCGGTACTCTCCATCGCCCTCGTCTCGGCCACCGCGCTGGGCTACGAGGTGCTGCTCATGCGCCTGTTCTCGATCATTCAATGGCATCACTTCGCCTACATGATGATCAGCCTGGCGCTGCTCGGCTATGGCGTCAGTGGTGCCTTTCTGATGCTGCTGCAACGCTCCCTGCTGCAACGTTTTACCACCAGTTACATCATCAACCTTACGCTGTTCGGCATTACTGCAGTCGGCTGCTTCCTGCTCGCACAACGCATTCCCTTCAATGCCGAGGAAGTCCTCTGGGACCCCCGCCAGGTAATCTGGCTGTTGTGTACCTATCTGTTACTCGCGCTGCCTTTTTTCTTCGCCGCCAACGCCATCGGTCTGGCACTGATCTACTACCGTGCCCGCCTGTCGCGCATCTATGCCGCCGATTTACTGGGCGCAGGACTGGGAAGTATCGGTATCCTGGCGCTGTTGTTTGCGGTGCTGCCCCTGCAGGCACTGACGGTGCTGGGCCTGCTCGGGATCGGCGCTGCCCTGCTGGCCGCCTGGGAATTGCGGCAACGCCCGAACACTGCCTGGCTGATACTGGCCCCCGCGCTGCTGTTAATACCCGCCAGCTGGAGCACGCTGGAAATGTCGCCCTACAAGGGCCTGAGCCAGACATTACGGGTCAAGGACAGCCGCATTATTGCGCAACACTCCAGCCCGATGGGTCTGCTTAGTATGGTGGAAAGCCCCACCATCCCGCTACGACATGCCCCTGGCCTGAGCCTCAATGCTACCACTGAACCCCCGGCGCAACTGGGCATCTTCACCGACGGTGACGGGCTGTCCGTCATCACTCGCTATAGCGATGATCGACAGAGACTGTCATATCTCGACCAGCTGACCTCGGCACTGCCCTACCACCTGCAGCCGGTGACGCGGGTACTGGTCCTCGGTGCCGGTGGCGGCGCCGACGTATTACAGGCCCGCTACCATCACGCCACAAACATCGACGCAGTAGAACTGAATCCACAGATGGCCCGTCTGGTGAGCACGGATTACGCTGACTTCGCCGGTCATCTCTACCAGCAGGCAGGCGTCACATTGCACATTGCCGAGGCACGCAGTTTTGCCGCCGGTAGTGCGGGTAACTATGACCTCATTCAGGTCTCGTTGCTGGATTCCTTCAGCGCCTCTGCCTCGGGGCAATACGCCCTCAGCGAAAACCACCTGTACACCACCGAGGCACTGGCTGAATTCCTGCAGCAGCTTGCAGAGAACGGCTTCCTCTCCATCACGCGCTGGGTAAAACTGCCACCCCGCGACACCCTCAAGCTGTTTGCTACCGCAATCGCTGCCCTGCGCGCCAGCGGCGTCACCGCGCCGGGCCAGCAAATCATCCTGATCCGCGGCTGGCAGACCAGTACCCTGCTGGTGAAGAACAGCCCCATCACTCCGCAGGAGATTAACCAGGTGCGTGAATTCTGTGCCGCACGTTCCTTTGACGTGGCCTGGTATCCGGGCATGACGCGTGACGAGAGTAATCGCTACAATCGCCTGCGCAGCCCCTGGTTTCATGATGCGGCCGCGGCACTGCTTGGAGATGCGCCTGACACTTTTCTGGATGACTACAAGTTCAACCTGCACCCGGCCAGTGATGATCAGCCATATTTCTTCCATTTCTTCAAGTGGCAGACACTGACGGAGGTGTTACAACTGCGCGAACGCGGGGGAGCCGCACTTGCCGATGCCGGTTACCTGATACTGCTGGCTACACTGGTACAGGCGGTGTTCGCCAGCCTGCTGCTGATTCTGTTACCCATCTGGATATTCCGACGCCGCAACACGTCGGCGCAACAGGGTGTACGCCGTTCGATGGTAATAGGCTATTTCTTTATCCTCGGTCTGGCCTTCCTGTTTATTGAGATCGCCTTCATCCAGAAACTACTGCTGTTTCTGCATCACCCGCTGTATGCAATCGCGGTGGTACTCAGCAGTTTCCTGGTATTTTCGGGGCTCGGCAGTGCCTGGTTGGGGCGCATCTCAGCGGCCAGCCGTGGCCTACAGCTGAGTCGGGCGGTCACTGCTATTGTGCTGCTCGGCACGGCTTACCTGCTGTTGCTTGGCCCCCTGCTGAGCCAGCTGTCGATGTTACCCGACACCCTGCGCGTCCTGCTGAGTGTTGCGCTCATCGCACCGCTGGCATTCTGTATGGGCATGCCCTTCCCGCTGGGGCTTGGCCAGCTGGCAGATCACGCCCCCGGCCTCATCCCGTGGGCATGGGCCATTAACGGCTGCGCGTCCGTTATCAGCGCCGTGCTCGCCACCCTGCTCGCCATTCACCTCGGGTTTTCCGCTGTTATCGCCATCGCGCTGGCATTATATGCGCTGACCTTGTGGGTGTTCCCCGCGCCTTGCAAGAGACCGCTGTAATAAATCTTGCTGCAGGAACGGCTTGTAGCCGCGATTCGCGCTTGCACCCGATAAAGCGCCGGGCATAAACAAGGCGTTCCTGCAGTGAAGCTTGCTGCAATGATTGGGTTAATTCAGGGTAACAGTTGATTCAGTGTCGGGGGCCGCCCTGATATTGAGTGACACCGGGCACTGTTTCATGCGCGACACAATATAGTCGATATCGCCCGGACTGGCCTGGCCGCTGCACAGTTGGCCGGAAAAATGTATCTTCAGGATTTCCATGTTCCAGCTGTTGTCCGCACCAATGACGATACTGCCTTCGGCACTGTTCAGTATCAGCTTGCGCTCCGCACAGTTGACCCGGAAGTACCTGTGCTGACAGGTGAAGATGGCATAAACAAAGATGTCAAAACCTGGCGAAGCAACGTCGAGACCCAGTGGCTGCCATTGATCACCGACCTTGTGTTCGACTGCAAGACTGGCAACCGTATTGGTATCGCCCTCGTAGCTACTTTTCAGGCGCATACTGAAATTACGTTCACTCACTGTATTATCCTTCATAGCCGACAGACAGCTGCAAGCCTATGCCAGTTAACCGCCAGCGGATATTGAGCTGGATCAATTACAGCGCATTATTACCGGACTTTCGTCGCAGACACCTGCAGAGGGCGTCATAATGTGCTGCGAATAAAAGTCAAAGAGGTTTAAAGTATTGCACTATGCAGGGTGATGAAATGATACAAGGGCTGCTGAGGCCCGACGTGTACAGTCACGAGACGGGGGCCATTCGCCTCGTCGAGACTCATAGTGCCTGGGTGGTACTCACCGGACAGTATGCCTACAAGATAAAAAAGCCGGTGAACTTCGGCTTTATGGATTTCTCCACGCTGGAAAAAAGGCACTTTTACTGTACCGAAGAAGTCCGTCTCAACCAGCGCTTTGCGCCTGATATCTATCTCGGTGTTGTCAGTATCACCGGCACCCGGACACAGCCGCAACTGGATGGTGACGGCACGCTGCTTGACTACGCAGTGCGCATGCGCCAGTTCCCGGCCAACAGCCTGTTAAGCGACCTGGCCGCAGCTCGAGAACTGCATGCCACACACATTGACCAGTTGGTCCATAGCATCAGCGAGTTTCACCACAAGGCCGCCCGGGCAACGGCAGAAGATGACTTCGGCGATCCGGCAGACATACATCACTGGGTGCGGGAGAACTTTCAGCACATTCAACCCCTGCTGATAGCGTCAGACAATCCGGACACGATCGAGCAGCTGCGGCAATGGAGTGAAGACAGCTACGTCTGGCTGACCGATGCACTGCAGGTGCGCAAGGATACCGGGGCTGTCCGCGAGTGCCACGGCGACCTGCACCTCGGTAATATCACGCTGATTGATGGACGTGTTACACCCTTTGACTGCATAGAGTTTAATCCGCATTTGCGCTGGATCGACGTTTTCAGTGAAGTTGCCTTTTTGCTGATGGATCTTGATGATCGCGGGCAAACACAATTCGCCAATCGATTTCTTAACGCTTACCTGCAGGACAGCGGTGACTATGACGGCCTCGGTGTATTGCGCTATTACCTGGTGTACCGCGCCATGGTGCGCGCAAAAGTGGCCATGTTGCGTCGACAGCAGACTGAAGCAGGCTCCAGCGGGCATCAACAGGCTGGCGCAGACTACCGCCAATACACCCAGCTGGCACTGGCCTATACCCGACAGGACCGGGCTGTCATGGTCATTACACGCGGCCTGTCCGGATCAGGGAAATCAACGGTTGCCCGTGCGCTTTGCGAACGCACGGGGATGATACAACTGCGTTCCGATGTCGAGCGCAAACGCCTGGCTGGCCTGTCGGCCATGGCAGTCAGCCGGTCTGGCACCGGCACAGGCCTGTATAGCGTTGACACAACGGCGAACACCTACCGGCAACTGGCTACACTGGCAAAGACAGTGCTAACGGCAGGTTACAGCGTCATCATTGATGCTACCTTCCTGAAATATGCACACCGTGATCAGTTCAGGACACTGGCAGCAGCAACCGGCACAGCTTTTCTGATACTCGAGTGCACAGCAGAGAACAGCGAACTGAAACGGAGAATAGTGTCACGCAGTACCCGCCAGGATGATGCCTCGGAAGCCACCCTCGAGGTGCTACACGCACAGCAGGCAGCTGATGAACCACTGTCAGGGGAGGAACGGCAACACTTGCTGCGTGTGGACACCCGGTACACGGGTAGCGATGTTGTCTGGTCTGCGTTTCAGGACTGGATTAAAACAACGTAACCACTGCAGGGCCGAATTCACCTGTGTCCGGCGCTTAATCGGATATTCGACCAGTGGCGTTTCATCGTGAGCTGTCATCCAGATAAAGTCACAATGGGGGTAATTGCCAACATCCTCATCCGTCCTGGCTGCGCATCCGTCACATGCCCGTTGGCCGAATGAATTCGGCCCTGCAATGGTAATCCACCTGCGCGATTGGGGATGTGTGATAGATCAGGGATGAACAACAGTCATTAATGTGCGGTGGTTTTCTCTACACCACAACGCTCGCAACGATAGTTTGTCACCAGTCGCCCCTGCTGTGTATCGAAACGCTTGTCCTTCGAGACTAGCCATTTGTGAAAACCCCGCCTGCACAGGGTCTTGCCTTTAGCCTTCTCCGAGGCCTTCGGCTTTTTGAATGGGATGATGTCAGCCATGACAAAACCGGCGGGCTACGCGCTGCACATCGATAAAACAGTTCGCAAACAACTAGTTCAGGCGAATCCGTTTGAACCGGGATTTGACCCGCTGAATAAATGACTGGGTCTGGTATACCCTCAATGCGGCCACCTCCCCCTCCAGCCCGGTTCCGGTGTCCCGGGCAAGCCTTGCCCTGTCCCAGGTAATGACATTCTGGCTGGCCTCTGCTCGCACCGGTTTAAGCGGGTCTGCACCCAGCGTTCCAACCAGCCCCGTCAGATAATCCGGATGTTTGACCAACTCCAGTTTCTCCATGGCTGTTTCAAGCCGGCGGGGAAGGCCAAGGCGTTCGGCCTCATCGGCATAATCAGCATCATCAAGAAAGTACTTCAGGGAGTCCACATGTCGATGCCACAAGACGGTATCACGCTGCTGCTTGATCTCAAGACGCTCTTTGTACCAGTCAGAGGCAAGCAGGTTCTCGCGCGTAAACATGGCACGAATTTCAGGGTGATGCGCATCCATACCCATGTACTTGCCAGTCGCCATAATAATCAACAGCGCCTGCAGCGGCGGGCAGGCATCCTCAATACTGCCATCCTCGAGATACTGCAATGCCATACGTTGCTGTGCTTCGACGATATTATTAATACCGTCAACGTATGTCTCCAGGCCTTGCGTTTCCGGTTTCAGAATCAACTCGGTAAAGACCGCACTCGGGTTATCAAAAATCCTGCCAAGGAAACCATGTACAAAATGTGCAGTGATTCGATAGCCAAGACGACTCGCCAGCACCTGTTTGCCATTATGTTCAAAGTCTTCAAGTGATTCGAGGTAGCCGTGCTCTATAAGATATTCCGGCGTACGTTCTTCGACAGACAGTCGCGCCCATATTTCCGGTACCAGCAAACTGATATCGTGATCTACCCGCATCTCCGGACCAACATATCCTGCCGAGCTTGAGAAACCTGCATAACCGGTCAGAATATAAGACACCAGCGCATTATTGAGATCTGCCGTTGCACGCAAGGCATTAAAGGGACCCTTGGTCAGCGCGCCTTCACTGCCGGCACCCGTAGTCGACGGTGATTTTCCTGTCAGACTGCAGATGAAGTCCATGAAAAGTTCCGGCAGTTCCTGATAGTGAATGGGGTTGTAAACCGCCAGTGAACGGATGCCCGGCTCAGGTGGATTATTACGACGACCGGTCAGCACTGCGTCTACCGGGTGACAGACGGGCACACCCATATCCAGCTTGCGATGGAATCGGGTACTCATCTCGGCTATGTATTTACGCACCGGATTTACCAGATCAGGACGTACCTGCAAATAGCGTGGATTTTTGGAAGGAGCGCCATCGACCAGGCGCGGATGAGCCGATGAGACGACATAGGATCTATTCTCGTTGTACGCCTTTTTCAGTAACCTCTGCATCGGCCTGGTGAACAGGTAAAAGGTATGTACGTCCTCCACCAGCGTCGCCAGTTTTTCATGCCTGATTGGTTCGAAGTTGGCGATGAAATTTCCCGGCCTGGACATATCCAGCTCGGTCTGCGTGTCGAATCCCGGGTGAATGGCGTCATCCGGACGCTGAAACAGACGATACTCGCAGTTCTTCACCAGCTTGACGCTGTGGTCGGTACCATCTTTCGGGCCACAACTACTGACAAATTTTGCAGGTATCACCACGGATGCAGTGATATCGTCTTCCATCTGCACTTTTTCAGTTGCGATATAGTCCTGTCTTAACTTGAAGGTCCGCCATTTCGAATCCCGGTCAAAACCGACACGCAGGTAGGAGGCCACGATGTTCCTGTCTTCAAGTTTCAACTCATGCGCCGGCGCGCCATCAACCTCGTCGACCGACAGGTAGTTACGCCAGCGGTTGCCCCACTCCGGGCGGTAAAATCGCTTGATCAGAAATACCAGCGCCAGGATTCGCGGCGAAATAGATGCCAGCCACTCATTGAATTCATCAGTATAATTCGATGTCGGCGTGAGTAACTTGATCACCGAACCGAGACTGCGCTCGGTATTCAGCGGCTGACGTGTCGGGTCGCGGTCTTCATGTTCAAAGTCAGGCTTGAAACGTTTTGTGTAGTCCTTGTCGAAAATCTCCTGCACCATATCGAGATCCTTGTTCAGATCTTCGACGAACAGTGGCCGGTAAATCACGGCATCACTCAGCGATTTTGATATTTCCGACTTGCCGCCGCCCGAAACAGTACTGGGTTTATGGCAGAACGTGCCCTCCGCGTTCGTGCCGATCAGGCGCCAGGACGGTGCACCCGGATGCTTCTCCATTTCAACCTTGTAGCCACTGGGCTGCATATAGGTCTTGCCCGGCTGCAAGTGGATGGTTTGCAGTTCATCTTCTTTCATCCAGGTAATGGTCTGGGCATTCAGATCCATACGGACCTTCTGCGGTACATAGATGATTTCAGGATATTTTTTATCGATGGCATAGCCTTCGGGCTGCACCTCCATGACATCAGCGTAGCGTTCGACCATCTCCTCGAAGCAGTACCCGGGCGTCAGTGTGCGGCTGTCTGCGCCGTATTCCTCACCGTGATTACGACGCGGAAATGCAAGTGCGCCCCCGGCATGTTCCTCTTCCGCAAGACCAAATAAATTCGCCGAAAAACCGATCTGCGTCTTTACTTCCTTTTTGCAATAACCGAAATAGTTATCAGCCAGCAAGGTAACGATGACACCGGACTCGTCACGCGCCGTCAGCTTGAAGGCCTCGCCATCATTATAAAGTTCTGCCTCGTCTTTCCAGCACATGCCATCCTTGCGCTGGCGGGTTGTGGCCTTGCTCCACTGCGGCAGGCCGGCTTCCTTCTTGGTTGCGCCAACCAGTTGTGGCGCCAAAATGATGCAACCGGTTGTCCCGGTCCAGTGTTCAACATCGAGCCCGGCATCAAATTCGGTCAGATTGGGATTACCGCCATTGCCAAAAATACTCTCGACAAAATCCAGGTTGCTGACCAGATTGCCCGGCGCGAAGACATGGATCTCCATTGTCTTCTCGGCTTCATAACCCGGTATCTCCGGACAAACAATCGGACGCAACAGCAGCGAAACAAACATCCTTGCAGGTACAGGAAGATCTGAAGTAAACGGTATCGTCAGCAGTTCATCCGACGGGTTGAGCGCCCGCCCGAGCATATAGGCAAAGGTATTCTGCGGGATCGCTTTCTTGTCGCCGGGGACCGGCAAGCCGCCTTCACATATATGAAAAGAACCCTTCGTGGTACGACGGTCACTGGCCGGGTTATGCAACACGCCTTGTGCTACCCGGTAGCTGGATACGATATCGGAATGAAATTCATCCTTGCCCAGCGGCAGGGACAGCTCCCGTGCCACGCCATGACGATCCAGCAGAAAGGTCTGCGTTGGCAGCATGGGGACATTATCCAGCCCGGCATCAGCGAGATATCGCTTCAGGAAGTCCTGTATCCGTAAATCAACCGGACACTGATAATTGGCCAGCAGCCGGTTCTTCTCCCGGTAGCTTTTCAGCAGGTCGCGGGAAATATCGAAGAAGTGCTGGGACGCCTTGGGAACGTTGGTGGGTTGTCCTGAGGAAGCCAGCTTTAAATTGATATACAGCTGTAGTTTATGACGCTCTTCTTCGGCTGTCTCAGGCGCATTGTTCAATCCCAGGGTTTGGGCAAAGTCCATAAACTGTCTCCGCGTGCTTTAATCAGATGCCCGGATCGGGCCAGAACAATCTCCAGAACAACCTACTTAAGGGATGACATTTTACCCAATCAGCGTATTAAAATCAGTACGCTGACACGATCACTGTTAACTTAAAAATAGATAACATGCATATCTACATGTTTTATATGTAATAAATAAATATTTATTGGTGTGGGACGAGAGCGCTGACAGCCCTCTCTTGCCAGCGAAAGCCTCGCTCAGCAGCGCTTCCTCAAGCCATTTCAAGGAATCACTGGTTAATACGTCATGCCCGGGAAGGCCGGGATGACACGGGGATCGTTATTAAGCGTTTTCTTAATGCAGACCGGTAAACTCGACAGCGACCTGTTTGCGATACTCCTCGTCGAAGATCAACTCAATGGTGATATCACCTTCGTTGTCATCGATCTTCACCTGCTTTAACTCCGGCAAACGGATCGCCAGGTAGCTGCACATGGCAGCAGCTACAGATTCATCAGCTGACTGCAGCGCAGAGGCAAGATTGGCAGCGGCAAACCGGGTACGCTGGTTCTGGTCAGGATTCTTGATGGTATCCCCGTCCAGAAAAATACCGCTATCCATCCTGGCATCCATTTTATCCAGGTAGGCTGCCTGATGGTCCGGCATCAACTTGTTACGATCATATTCAAGCTGTGCAATGCCGTTCAGAAAAACTGCCATCATATTATTACTCATGATCAACCCGTATTCCATATGTACCTGGTAGTGCCACAATCTGATAAAGGTGGATATGATTGCCACGAAAGCGCACGGAAAAACACGCAGGAAAAAATGCCATAAAATACTTTTTTCCGTGTCATTCCGTGTGCTTCCGTGGCCATTAAATAAACTGGGTGCTCAGCTCAAGACAGTTCAGCATACGTTATCACCCGATTGAAAGAGCACTAGCCGGTTTTCTGCAAGCCGATTTCCTGGCTGCGCAAGTAATCTTCGTAGCTACCACTAAAGTTAACAACGCTACCGCCCGGCTTCATTTCAATAATGCGTGTTGCCAGTGAGGAAACGAACTCACGGTCATGACTGACGAAGATCAGCGTGCCAGGATAATTTTCCAGCGCCAGATTCAATGATTCAATGGATTCCATGTCAAGGTGATTGGTCGGCTCGTCCATCAGCATGATATTCGGTTCCTGCAACATCAGACGACCAAACAACAAACGTCCCTGCTCACCACCGGAGACAACATTGACCGACTTCTTTATGTCATCCTGGGAAAACAACAAGCGCCCCAGCGTGGCGCGAATTGCCTGCTCATCATCGCCTTCCTTGCCGTAACGACTCATCCACTCGAACAGTTCTGTTTTCTCATCAAAGTCTGCTGCATGGTCCTGCGCAAAGTAACCAATATTTGCATTCTCCGACCACTTCAGACGCCCCTTGTCTTTAGCAAGGTCACCGAACAACGTGCGTAACAGGGTTGTCTTGCCAATACCATTCGGGCCGATAATAGCAACGCGCTCACCCACCTCGACCTTCAGATCAAGATTATTCAGAATTGCATCTTCACCATAACTCTTGCACAGACCCTCAACATCCAGGGCCATCCTGAACAGCTTCTTGGACTGATCAAAACGGATATAGGGGTTCACACGACTGGAAGGCTTGACCTCTTCCAGTTTGATTTTCTCCATTTGTCTTGCGCGTGAAGTTGCCTGCCGTGCCTTTGATGCATTGGCCGAGAAGCGGCTGACGAAGGCCTGTAAATTTGCAAGCTGGACCTTCTTCTTGGCGTTATCAGAATACATACGCTCGCGCACCTGTGTTGCCGCCGTCATGTACTCATCGTAATTACCCGGGTAAATACGCAACTCGCAATAATCCAGGTCAGCCATGTGCGTACATACGCTGTTCAGAAAATGGCGATCATGCGAAATGATAATCATGGTACTGTTGCGTTCGTTAAGCACACTTTCGAGCCAGCGGATGGTATTGATGTCGAGGTTATTGGTAGGCTCATCCAGCAACATGATGTCGGGGTCGGCAAACAGGGCCTGCGCCAGCAACACCCGTAATTTCCAGCCCGGCGCAACCGCTGACATCGGACCATTATGCTGTTCCAGCGGAATATCCAGCCCGAGTAACAACTCACCGGCGCGTGACTCGGCACTATAGCCGTCAAGCTCGGCAAAATGGGTTTCCAGTTCAGCGACCTTCATGCCATCTTCTTCAGACATCTCCGCGAGTCCATAGATACGGTCACGTTCCTGCTTGATTTCCCATAATGCCGTATGTCCCATGATCACCGTGTCGATGACCGAAAATTCCTCAAACGCAAACTGGTCCTGGCGCAGCTTGCCGATGCGTTCGTTATCATCAATCGAGACACTGCCTGCAGTCGGCTCAAGGTCGCCGCCGAGAATCTTCATCAGTGTCGACTTGCCACTACCGTTGGCGCCAATCAGGCCGTAGCGATTACCCTTGCCAAAGCGCACGGAAATATTCTCAAACAGGGGCTTGGCCCCGAATTGCATGGTTATATTGGCGGTAGTAATCACTTGTCTGCTCCGAGCCTGGTGGTTATAGCTG
>JAQBDO010000404.1:0-4167 GCA_032124375.1 Gammaproteobacteria bacterium | reverse complement strand
AGCTATCAGTGAGTTGGCAGTGAGTGCCGGCACGCCATAGACTTCAGCGCTAACGGCATAATCCTTGCGGATTTTCTCCAGTAGCAGATCGAAGTCTCCATCACCTGACAGCAGTATCACTGTATCAATGTCTTTGGCTGTTTCCATCACATCAATGGTAATGCCAACGTCCCAGTCACCCTTGGCGGAGCCATCACTGCGTTGAATATAGGGTTTGAGTTTTACTGTAAAGCCGATGTGCTTGAGCGCGTCCTGGAATTTTATCTGCTTGTCATCACCGCGATGCGTTGCGTAAGCGATGGCAGAAACTATTTCACCTGCAGCGCTTGTTCGTTGCCAGAGTTTCCGGTAATTAAATTGACGACCATAGGCCTGGCGGGTGGTGTAATAAATATTCTGCACGTCTGCAAAGATGGCGATCTTTTTCACAGTGGGGCCTGTTTTCGGGAGGAATTATCAGTCTCAGCGCATAATGTCACTTGCCGGGATAAAAAGCATCGTTATTCCAGAGGTAGAGATGTGTGCCCCTGTCACCAGTAGGAGTGCTTCGCAAGCGCGATCATTACGGGATGAATATATTCGCGGACAAGGTCCGCTCCTGCCGGATATTTTACAGTGGGATATGGCCTTTGGGTCATGAAGGCAGGTAGTGTATTATTGCGGCGGCCTTGCAGGCAGTCTTGCCCGGCAATCAACAGCAGGTCGTTTACTTGAATAATATAAGGAGAGATAGATAATCATGGCAAACGCTGAAGAACAAGCTGCAACAGAGGTACTGGATGTGACCGGGATGATTCCGACCAGCATCGACCAGGTTAGCCAGCTCTGGGCGCAGGTCCAGGATATTGTTGTCCTCTGGGGGCTCAAGGTCATCGCCGCCATTGCCATATTCATCATTGGTCGCTGGATTGCGATGGGCGTTCGTAAGGGTGTTCACCGCGTCATGGAAAAGACCGGTACCGATCCGATTATCGTCGGCTTTGTAGGCAGTATCAGCTATATCGCCTTGCTGGCATTTGTCATTATTGCTGCGCTCGGGCAGCTGGGTATTCAAACGACCTCCTTTATCGCCATTCTCGGTGCTGCCGGTCTGGCTATCGGTCTGGCATTGCAGGGCTCGCTGGCCAACTTTGCCGCGGGTTTTCTGATGATTATGTTTCGCCCGTTCAGGGTGGGTGATTTCATTGAGGGTGCTGGTGTGGCAGGTGTTGTCGAGTCAATCCAGATCTTCACTACAACCATGAAGACGGGTGATAACAAGACCATTATCATCCCCAATGCAAAACTGTCGGGCGATAACATCATTAATTATTCAGCCAAGCCGACACGTCGCGTCGACATGACCGTTGGCGTTGCCTACGATGCTGATCTGTCGAATGTCAGGGATGTGCTGAAAGATATTATCAGCAAGGAATCGCGTATACATGCAGATCCTGAACCGTTGATTGCCGTTGCCGAGCTGGCCGATAGCAGCGTCAACCTTGTTGTGCGCGTCTGGACAGATACCGGTGATTACTGGGCTGTCATGTTTGCGATGAACGAAACCATCAAGAACCGTTTTGGCGCAGAGGGTATCGGTATTCCGTTCCCGCAACGTGATCTTCATATTGTCAGCGGACAGCTAGCGTAATTACGATGTCAGACGCGGTGGAGACCGGGCGCATGGCCTCCACCGCACAGTGATTCCCTTGAGCGATATTCCCTCGCCACTGAATTACGTTCTCGGTCATCCGGGACGTTTCCTGCTTGATGTAATCAAGGGCTTCCGGGACAACCAGGGATTGCTGCTTGCCGGTGCGGTGGCCTATTACACCCTGTTGTCGATTATCCCGGTGTTTGCACTGGTTTTGATTGTCCTTTCCCAGTTTCTCGAGCAGGAATTACTGCTCAATACAGTCTCTACTGTTTTGACGATGGCCGCTCCGATAAGCGCGGACGTGCTGTCGCTGCACCTGGAGGCCTTTCTGTCACACTGGGAGGTCATCGGTACAGTGGGTATTCTGTTGTTGCTGTTTTTCAGTTCGCTGGCGTTTAGCGTGCTGGAAAATGCCATGTCGATGATTTTCTTCCACCGTCGCCTGGCCCAGCGGCGCCACTTCATGGTCTCGGTGTTGCTGCCGTATGTCTACATCCTGCTGCTGGCAGCAGGCTTTCTGGTGGTGAGTCTGATGGCTGGCTGGCTTAACCTGCACAACAGCGCTACGCCGACGCTGATTGGTATCCATTTCGACATGACCAGCACCACGGCAACCGTGCTTTACCTGCTCGGTGTGCTGGGCGAGGTGCTATTGCTGACGTCGATTTATCTTGTCATGCCGATTGGGCAACTGGCCTGGACCCATGCATTGATTGGTGGCCTCGTGGCGACCGGACTGTGGGAAATCACGCGTCATGGTCTGGTCTGGTATTTCACCAAACTTTCTTTTGTCAGTATTATTTACGGTTCGCTTGCCACTACCATTATTATTCTGCTGAGCTTCGAGTTCGCCGCTATTATTTTATTGCTGGGTGCCCAGGTGATTGCTGAATATGAGCGCATTGACCACGGTGGCGTAACACCGAGAGTGCCGGGCGGATAAAGACCAGTTGCTGTTTGCCATCAGTGCCGGCGCCGCTGCCTGATTTTTAACGATAGTAATTCCACGCGTCGCCAGAACCACTCTAGTATGCGCAAATAGCGACTGCGCTGTTCCCATTGCTGCTGACGGTGTTCGACAGAATGGGCGAAATCGTTTTCAAGCAGGCTTGCAATTGTCGTGGCAATATCCCGGTTATCGATTTCCTGGTTGGCCTCCAGATTCCACTGCAGGTTCCAGCGGTCATAGTTACAGGAGCCGATTGATATCCAGTCATCGCATAGCACCGTTTTTGCATGCAGAAAACGCGGCGTGTATTCATAGATGCGGATGCCGCTTTTCAGCAGCTTCCCGTAGTAGCGGCGACTGGCGTAGCGGGCGCCGGGGTTGTCGGTAACGGGACCGGGGAGTAACAGGCGCACATCAATCCCTTTTCTGGCGGCATGCATAAGCCTTCTGCGAAGGCTCCAGGACGGGATGAAGTAAGCGGTGGAGAACCAGATTCGCTGTCGCGCACGCTTCAACTGTTTTATTAATGACTGCTGTATGCCGACCCGGTGGTGGGCTTCATTGACAGTCACCCGACCGGGCTGACCGTCCTCGAAGAATTCCGCGGTTATGCCCGGCAATGTCAGTTTTTTCCCTGCGAAGCGGTTCCAGCTTTCAGTGAAGAGCAGCTGCCAGTCCTCAAGTATCGGCCCGCGGATTTCGATCATGGTTTCACGCCAGCGGCGCTCGGGTGCGTCAGGCGAATCTACTTCGTCGGTAATGCCGGCGCCGCCTGCAAAGGCAAGTCTGCCATCGACCAGCAGCAGCTTGCGGTGGTTGCGGTACAGGCCCTTGTGGATGCGTTGCCAGAAAATCAGGTAGAGGTTATACAGGGTGTTGTGTGAAGACAGCGGATTGTAATAAACGACTTGAATATGCTGGTGTGCCAGTCGCTTGCGATCATCCGCGCTTAACTGGTGAGCACCATAATCATCAAACAGCAGGTAACTCTGTACGCCGCGTTCGGCTGCCTGCAGCAAGCTATTGATGATGCGGTTTGCGACCACACCGGATTCCACCAGGTACATTTCCAGCAACAGGTATTGTTTGGCCTCCTCGATGGCACTCAGCATGCGTGGCAGAAATGCTGTACTGTCGGCGAGGACGGTAAACCGATTGCCTTCCCGCCATGGAAACCTGTAACGCTGTACAATGGCCATATTTCAGCTTGCAGTTATAACAGGCGCACCTTGTAGTGCCAGTCAGGGAAGCGCAGGGCCAAGGATGAACTCGACCGGTTCAAAACCATGGTCTTCCAGGGTGGCGAGGATATCGTTTGTGCTGCAATCCGGCTGCTGTTCCTGAACAGTGGCTATCAGGGCGGTGACATGACGGTAGGCCTCGTGAGACTCAAAATCATCAGGCAGCTGCAGCAGGCGGATGCTGTTGGCGTCGCTGGCAGGCAGGATCATCAGTTGTTTGCTCATGGTGGTCTCCATTTCTTGTCCGGTTTGCGTGGTCGTAAGTGTACAGGGTTCGCTGTAGTATGCCTGCTGATTTTTATCCTGTTTGCCGCTCCCCTGATAGAGCGGATCCCGATGGC
>JAQBDO010000403.1:0-5677 GCA_032124375.1 Gammaproteobacteria bacterium | reverse complement strand
CGGTACCCTTCGCATCGCCGTTTTTTCATGGAAGGAACACAGGAGAACAGAAGACTCATGAAACGAAGAATAATTCAACGCAGACGCTACGAAGCTCACTCGTATTTTCCTGCGATTGATCACCGGGGCAATATCATTATGTCCGAGCGTCGCAACCTTTCCACCAGACGTGAATATGATGTTTTGTCGACCAGGTGTGACCAGGGGCATTACCTGCAAGGAATGGGCTTTAATTAAACCGGGGCCGGTGTGCATGGCGAATTGTTAATCAGGCGGCAGCAGGCAGCTGAAATAGTTCGCGGCAATGAGATCGCCACTGAAAATTGTGGATATCAGCGCGGCGGATGACAGTTTTTCTGGTGATTTCAGAGGGGGTGTCGCCATCAAGTGAAAAGTGCACACGATGAGTGTTGTAAAACTGCCGGAATGTTTCCAGCTTTCTTTCCAAGTCGGTAGCGTTCCAGAATAAGGTGTGGTCCAGGAATTCACGACGAATGGTCCCGATCAGCCGTTCGATGAAGGGATGAGATAGCGGTGTATACGGGACAGTTTTGATCTCGTCAGTACCCAGAATTCTCAGGTTTGCCTGCCATTGGTAATACAGGAAGAGCGGGTCATTATCTGAGCTGAGATATTCTGGTGCGCCCTGGGATGATATGGCGGAGTTGAACATTCGACACAGCGCCATACCGTCCACATCTCTGGCATGCACACCGAAACCAATGATGCGCCGGGTGAATTGGTCCATAACCACGAGCACCCAGTGGCTATTTAATAGAATGGACTCGCAGCGGGACAGGTCAATGCTCCAGAGGCTGTCCTTGGTGTGCCCGAGGAAAGTCAGCCACAATGGTCCATCGTCACCAGGGACTGGCCGGTAATGTGCGGCGAGGACGCGCCGCACCACATCTTTATCGATGTGGGTCCCAAAGGCTTTATTGATCTGCTGAGCGATCCGTGGGCAGCCAAATCGTGGGTTACGTTGTTTCATTTCGACGATGGCCTGGATGAGTTCCTGCGATGGACCTTTGGGGCCGGGTTTTCGTTTACTGCCAGCTGATGAATACAGTAGTCGATACTTGCGCTGTTTGAGCCGGTTATGGAATTTCAGCAGCGTCGATGGCCGGATAATGACGGCAGCCCGCCTGAGGTGGCGTGGATTGAGAAACAGCGACCAGAAGCCGAGCAGCAATCGGTCAATGACAGTCAGATTGGGCGCACGTCGACGAGATCGATTAATGATCAGGAGTTGCTGTTTCATAAGAAGGCTGTCAGCGACGATAGCCTTGGCCCCGCCAGGCCCCAGGAGTTTGGCGAGTGTTGTTAACAAGTGTGCAAGCATCAGCAGCAGGCCCTTCATGGGAGGCTAGAGTAGGGAAGGTTTTCTTCGGGAACAAGACTGGTTAAGTGTCGGTGTTCAGGTGATGTTTCCACCTGCAGGGGTATCTATTGTCGCAGGAGTGCTTCGCAAGCGTGATCAAATTAACCACAGAAATAGCGGACACGGTGTTCGATTTGTCCTTGCTCGAATTACATGCCGGCAGGCCAATATTGTGTTTCCTACCAATCCGGTTTGATAAACAGCGGCTGATCACCAGCGGGCGCTGGCACTGCAGGCAGGTCTTCCGGCAGCGTCTCTCCCGGCAGTAACTTACCCCAGTCAGTGCGTTCGCGCATCTGTTGCTGCCGTGCCTCCGGTACGAAGGCATTACCGCTGCGGATTTGCCAGCCACCGCCGAGTGCTTTATAGGTCGCCACGAGGTTAAGGACGATATTGCCCTTCGCAGATGTATATTGATCCTGCTGGGCCAGTATTTGTTGCTGGGAATCAAGCACCCGCTGGAAGCCGGTCGCACCTTCACGATACTGGATCATGGAAAGGTCCACGGCATGCTGGGCGGACTTGACGCTGTCACTCAGGTAGGCGGCTGCGGATTTGGCGCCGATGAAACCGGCGAGTCCGTCCTCGACCTCGCGGGCTGCCTCCAGCACGGTATTCTGGTAGTTGATGACCGATTCCTCCAGGCGCGCATCCTGGACCCGCACATTATTTTTCAGCTGGCCGTAGTTCAGAATGGGCCAGGAAAACGAGGGGCCGAATGAATAACCAAGGCTGTCTGATTTGAAGGTATCACTGATTCCGCTCTGGTTGGTGTCGCTGCTGGTATAACCGATCGAACCCAGCAGGCTGAAGCTGGGATAAAGCGCGGCTTCCGCAATACCGATCTGTGCGCTCTGTGCCGCCGCCTGGAGTTCGGCCTGGCGAATATCAGGCCGCCGCCGCAGCAATTCCGCGGGGGCGCCGATGGCAATCTCCTTCGGAGCATCCGGTATGGTGCCCTTGCCGAGTAATGTGCCGAGGTCGCCCGGCGGCATGCCCAGCAGGATGCTCAGGGCATGCAAGGCCTGGCGTTTCTGGCTTTGCAGCGTCGGTATCCGGGCCTGGGTGTTGCGCAGTTGTGTCATTGACTGGGCCGGATCGAGTCCGCTGGTGTCGCCGGCACGAAACTTGACCTCAGCCAGTTGGTAACCTTTCTCCTGGGTCTCGACGTTGGAGCGTGCCACGGCCAGCTGTTCCTCCAGCGTGCGGATCTGGATGTAGGTGCTGGCAACTTCTGCGGTTAGTAATACCAGTGCATTGTCATAACTGGCGATTTGCGTTCCCAGGTTGGCGCTGGCTGATTCGACGCTGCGCCGGAATTTACCCCAGAAGTCCAGTTCCCAGGAGGCATTGAAACCGGCATTTGCAGTCCAGTAGTTGTCATCGGCTGCCGAGCTGAAATTCGGTGAGTTCTCACTGAGGTTGACCCTGGACATGGAGCCGGCAAGTTCCTGCAACTGCGGGTACTGATTACCGATGGCAATGCCCAGCTGGGCACGTGCTTCCAGGATGCGCAGGCCGGCGATCTGCAGTGACAGGTTCTGTTGATAGGCCTGCTGCACCAGTGCGTCCAGCACGGGATCATTAAAGAGTTTCCACCATTCGCTATTGACGGCCGCGCTGGTCTGCATGCTTTGACTGTCACGCTCCAGCCATTGCGCCTCGATATCGGCGGCAGGTGTTTCGAAATCCGGGCCCAGCGTGGTGCAGGCCGACAGGCCTGCCAGCAGGACGGGCAGGGCGATGCGCAACGCAGCGTAAACAAGTTTCTTCATGTCTATACCCGGATTGTTGCGCAGATTTCCCATGTCGTTATTCGCTGCCATACACATCGTGCACGGCTCTCTGCGTGACATACACGGCCGCGGCAACCACCAGTCCGGTAAACAAAATGCCAACAACCCCCAGCAGGATACTGATGAACCGTCCGGCAGCCATGGTGGCGACGATATCACCATAGCCGATCGTTAACCCGGTGATGAAGGAAAAATACAGCGCCTTGCCAAACGGCAATTGCTCCATGATTGAGATCAGCAGCGCACCGCTGACGATGATCAGGATCACGGCGGCAATGACCGACCTGATGCGCCAGATAATTTTCCAGAAATGCATGTTGAAGCGAATAAACATGGTGTCTCCTAGTGAGCTCTCCGGGTCAGGTTTTCACGCATGTCACGACATACACGGGAACACAATCAGTAGTGTGCCGGATTACTGTAATGCCCGCGGCAACGCCGGAGCGTGTTGTTCGGATGCATCCTCACTGTCCCCGGTCATCACCAGCACCGAGGCGGTGGTACCGACGCGCAGCGCAATGTCCTCCGGTACGTTTACCAGGTGCACGCGCACCGGTACGCGCTGTGCCAGCCGGATCCATTCGAAGGTCGCGCTGACATTGGGCAGCAGGTCTTCACCGGTGCTGCCATCTTGCTGTGCGATGCCCCAGCCAAGGCTGTCGACATAGCCTTCCAGCGGGGTATCGGGATAGGACATCAGGGTGATGATGGCCTTGTTACCCTTGCGGATATCTTCAATGGCATTCTCCTTGAAGAAACCGTGCACCCAGTAGCTGTTGATGTCCACCAGCGCCAGTGCCGGCTGATTGGTCACGGCCTGGCTGCCGATCCTGAGATTAAGGTTGGTGACATAGCCTTCCACTGGCGCCTTTACCCGGGTGAACTCGAAATCCAGTTCCGCCTGCCGCAGCGTAGCCTGTGCTTCACGAATGCTGGCGTTGTCATCGCCGGGTGCACCAAGATTGGCCCTTGCTTTTGCCAGGGCGGCTTCTGACTGGGCGAGGCTGGCCTTTGCCTGGGTCAGGCCGGCCACGGACGCCTTGCGTTTCTCCAGCGCGATTTGATAGTTCGCCCTGGCCCGTTCCATGGCTTTTTTGGAGGTGGCGTCCTTTTTCAGCATGTCCTGCTGGCGTGCATATTCCGCCTTGTTCTTCACAATCGTGGAATCAAGTTCCTTGATATTGCTTTCTGCCTGCAATGCCTCCGCCCTGGATACATTCACCTGCGCCAGTTCCGCCTCGACCTGTTTCTCCAGGGCCAGGTAGTTATCCCGGGCGTTATCAACTTGCGCCCTGGCCTGAGCCAGGTTGGCCTCGAAGGTGCGAGGGTCTATTTCAAACAGCAGATCACCGGTCTTCACGAGCTGGTTATCTTGCACGGCCAGCCTGACGATCGGGCCGGAGACGCGCGGCGTGATCTGGACGACATCGGCGCGTATCTGTCCGTCGCGCGTCCAGGGATTAACGACATAGTCCCAGTACTTGAGCACCACCACAAGAATGGCGACCAGCACGACGGTTCCGGTGAGCAGATGTTTTCTTGACAGGTTCACTCGCTATGCCCCGATAAAGAAAGTTCCAATAAAGACGGTATAAATCACCATTAAAGCCAGCGACACCAATGGCGGGTAGAAAAAGTATTTTGTCAGACGCTTGCGGTTGAGCAGGCGTGTCGTCAGCAATGCCGCTATTATGCCGAATAGTGCAGCAACAAGCATTGGCGGGACGTATACGCCGCCAATGGCAAATTCGTGAGGTATGGGTGTCATCATTTTTCCAGTATCACATCATACGAAGCGTTCTTCGCGCCAGGGCGCCCAGTCTATGACCCCGGCAGTTTCAGTAAAGTCGACCAGCGCCTCTGATATTCCCCGGTAGGCGCCCAGCAGGCGGTAGAAGTTTTCTTCATCCCGGTCAGTGAGTTGCTCCGCGGACGCCTTGTCCATGGTCTCTGCAATGCACTGTTCCATGTGAGCTACCATGCCGTTCAGCCGGGTGCGAAGGGCATCCTGTTTGCTGGTGGCCGGGTTTTTCGACAGCTGCTGGAATATCGCCTGCACTCCAGTGCGCCAGGCCCGGAAATCTGTGAGAAGATTTTGCACCAGCAGTGGTGCCTGGGGTGCGTTGCGTTCCCTGAGCAACTGCTGCATGCGGTTGCTCAGCGACTGCAGGCGGGTCACCAGTGTCTGCACCTGATCCGCTGACGTGTCAGACAGCACCCAACTATCGAGGTATGGTGCCCAGCTGCCGAGCTTGGTCGGCAGCGTCGCTATCTCGCGTTCATGAAAGGCCTTTTTCCAGCGTTCCAGTCGTGTTGCCGTGTGCGTTGGGTTCCAGCGCAGGGTCGACATCAGGTATTCGCTGCTGCGAAAGTAGCGTCCAAGCAGTCGCAGGAATACCCGCTCCGGGCGGGGTGAAACCGGAATGTGGGCCGTGATGACCAGGATCAGCAAGAGCAGTATGAACATCATGGCCGTATTGGCGACACTGAGGAAGTTATA
>JAQBDO010000402.1:0-3348 GCA_032124375.1 Gammaproteobacteria bacterium | reverse complement strand
CCACCGCCTATGAATACCTGGAACAACGCTTTGGCGTATGGGCGCGAGTCTACATGGGGGCGGCCTATATCCTGTTACAGATCGGGCGTTTCGCAGTGGTGCTGTATTTGACAGCGCTGGCGCTCGCTTCCCTGCTGTCTGTCGATACGGCAACGCTGATACTGGTGCTGGGTGTGTTAACGATTACCTACACACTGGTTGGTGGCTTTGCTGCGGTAATCTGGACGGATGTTGTGCAGTCAGTCGTGCTGCTGCTGGGCGGTTTGCTTTGTTTGTACCTGTTGCTTGATCAAATGCCGGGTGGCTGGGAGCAGCTCAGTGCGACCGCCGCACGCGAACACAAGTTCGCGCTCGGTTCGCTGGAACCGGATCTGGTGATGCAGGGTTTCTGGGTGATCTTTATCTTTGGCATTGTTGAGAATCTGAAGAACTTCAGTGTCGACCAAAACTATATTCAGCGCTTTCTGTCTGCGCCGAGTGAAGCAGAAGCTAAAAAATCACTGCGGCTTGGCGGGCTGTTGTACATACCGGTTTCTGCCTTGTTTTTTATGATTGGTACCGCATTGTTTGTATACTATCTTCATGTGCCGGCGACTGGCTTGCCTGAAGAGGCGGATCAGGTGTTCCCGTTTTTTATCGTCAATGAACTACCCTCCGGGCTGGTGGGTCTGGTCATTGCCGGTGTGCTGGCGGCGGGTATGAGTACGCTGGATTCTTCCTTAAACAGCTCTGCAACCGTCTGGACGGTTGACTTCTACAAGCGCCTGATCAATCCACAGGCCGATGATGCCCGGCAGCTGGGTGTTATTCGTGTGTCAACGGCTGTCATCGGCGTGATAGCAACCGCAGCAAGCTTGCTGATGATCGATGCAAAAAGTGCGCTGGATGTGTGGTGGAAGATTTCAGCAATCTTTGGCGGTGGTATGCTGGGCCTGTTTCTATGCGCCCTGTTTTACAAGGGTATGCGATCAAGCCAGGCCATGTGTGCAACGCTTGCCGGTGTGTTGTTTGTCGCCTGGGCAACGATATCCAGCAGCTGGTTCTCCGGCACTGGCTGGGACTTCCCGCTACATATCATGATGATTGGCGTATGCGGTACGCTGGTGATTGTTGGGGCAGGTTTTTTGTCGCTCGGGTTTGTGCGCAAGAGCGAATAACGGGTTGATCATCCGGCCACTCATCGTGATATGTACATGCATCTGTCGAATTACTTGATTTCCATGCCGAAGACTGTAATATCCCACAAGAAAATAGTGGTATATCAGTGGGGGTAAGACCATGGAAAATCGAAGAAAGCAGGACGACAGGCGTACCTTTAGACCCACGCCGGCGTTTCCACTTGCCGATACCCATAGGTTGTTTCCTTCGTGAAAGTCGTAGCAGAGCACCGGACAGACGCTTGAACAGCCTCTCGGCAGAATGGCTATCAATGGCGCTGCTCCATGATCACCTTGACCTTGAATATCGACCTGCTGCTGTGCGGGGAGCAGTCCGGATTTTGCCCGGAGTAAAGACCGGGCGGGACAAAATTGCCTGATGGTATTGGGAGGGTGATGGTGACCCTGGAAGGTCGGTTTATGATTGACCAGTCAACCTTGTGAACCTGTCTGTTTGGCAGTTCTGTGCGCCATGATGATTCCGGCCAGTGCGAGCAGGGCAGAAAAAGCCAGCCATAATTCATCTGACAACACTGTGCTATCGGTAAATATACTGTCGTTGTCGGCTGATTGATTTGCGGCGAAGGTGGACGCACTGTTGCTGACTGTTTCCTGATGATGGGGTTGAGCGGGACTATTGACCGGCTTGCTTGTGGCGTATGCGGGTGTTGCCAGAAAAACAACTGCTGCATATATGAATGCGGTGGCCAAATGGCGAAGCTTGTACATAAAAAATTCCGGATCTTTGTAGTTGGAAAGTATACGTCCCGATTATTTCGTCATATTACGTCTACCGGGTAATGCCCCGGAGCCGTCTGTGCGCGTGCGAATACTATCAGTGATAGTCTGCGGTACATCCAGTACATTAACAACGTCGAAATTGTGAAATATTCACAATGTGACTATTGACGTGTCCGGGCGGGCAGAGCAGAACAGGCTGAAGGTAGCCCATTGCTGAATCACTGTCTCTTTATAGTGCGGGCCGAGTAGCGGTGTGTAACAGCTAACTGCTGACACCGGCTTGCTGGCGATCAGGAGATTTATGGCGGTCATTATCAAGAGTTTACTGATTCTGTTGCTGCTGGCGCTGATTGCAGTTCCTCTGCTGCTGATTGTGGCTGGCATTGAACCGGAACCATTGATACAACCCGGGAAAAGCCTGACACACCAGGATGTTGACAGGATCAAGCTGCTGCTCAAACAGCACGATCCACGACGGCTAAAGCCGGACGAAACCCGTACCCTGGTTTTGTCAGAGCGTGATCTCAACCTGCTCTTGAATTATTCAGTGGCGCGTACCCTGAATATCAACTCCCGGGTTGAGCTTTATCCTGACAGCGCGGATATCAGCATGACCTACCAATTGCCGGATAAATTCTCGGGCAACTATCTGAATGTGTCGGCCAGCCTGTCACCGGCAGATGACCGTTTGCGTGTTGATTCTCTTGATATTGGTCGGATCACCGTCGCCGGGTGGTTGCTTGATCCCGTGCTGCATCTTGTTCATGCACGTTTGCTGGGACACTACGATAAGTACCGTGATGTGATGCAAGCCATGAGGGAGTTCAGTGTTAATGAGGATAATGTCGCCGTGGTATATCAATGGCATCCGGGGTTGGCGGCGCAATTGAAGTCAAGTGGCTACGGGCTGCTGTTCTCTGCGGAGGATAAGGGTCGGGTGCGGGTTTACTATGATGAATTGAACCGGCTGGCGGGTTTGCATAGCGGCAGTGGTGTCTTGCTGAGCGAGGTATTCCCACCACTGTTTGAGTTGGCCGGGTTGCGTTCGGGTGACCGGGGTGATCCGCAAGCGGAAAATCGCGCGATGCTGTTGACGCTGGCTATGTACGTACTGGGCATTGATATGCGCCGACTGATCGATGTGCCGGTTACGTCGGCACCAAAGCGAATGTATCTAACTGTGTTGGGTCGTCACGATCTGGTGCAGCATTTCACGGTGTCGGCTGCGCTCACAGTATCTGCTGGCGGTGGATTGGCGAATGCCATTGGTTTATTCAAGGAACTGGATGATTCCCGCGAGGGGACCGGATTCAGTTTTGATGACCTGCTGGCCGACAGGGCCGGTGTTCGGCTTGCCGAACTGGCTACGGCTACAGAGCGGCAGGCGCGGGTAATGCAACAGCGTATGAGCGTGCCGTTGTCTGAAAATGATTTTATGCCGGCGATTGAT
>JAQBDO010000401.1:0-3827 GCA_032124375.1 Gammaproteobacteria bacterium | reverse complement strand
TCTTAAGGAAAGATTAACGATTATTGAGCTGTTGCCTGGTCCGGGTGTCGCAGTCCGGATATACGGTTCAGCTCATAAAATTCAGCCGGTTACTGGATCCCGGCCCGCGCCGGGATGACGCGAGGGCATTAATCGGCGTTTCTTGATCCCGAGTATGAATGGGCCTGCACGGAGACGAAAACAAACTCCCGGGCACTGGCGCGCCGGGAGTCTGAGGGCATCCATGTCCTAAACCGGGCCGATCAATTCGGCATGAACATTTTGTGCGACCACGCCGGTGAGCACATCCTTTGAGTTCAAAATATTCCTGTCGTAGTTGATAAGCATCAAGTGATAGTGCAGCGGACAAAATTCCGCTGAGCTGATACCGCTGATGTCGTGTAGTGAATTAATCAGATCAGCCCGTCCGCGTTCGTCCAGTGTTTCATCGACATGCACAATGATTTCGACAGTGCGCGCCGGATCCTGCTGTATGTTAAAAGCAACCTCTCCCATGATTTATCCTCCGTGTTCTGTCGATTCCCGACACGTCTCTTTAGACAGCCTGGGCGTTTAAAGGGCACGGGTCATATTCTAGGTGATCAGGACAGGTATAAAAATTGTGGAAAGTACTTAATTAGCGAATGCTGTCACAGCACTGTGAGGTGCTCTGCATTGCCAGGCCGGAGGGGGGCTGGTGTATTCGCGCGCTGAAATATAACTTGCCACTCATCCACTTATTGCGTGTGTATCGGTATTCCCTTATAGCCAACAACATCCGCATATGAAATAGTTGCGCGTGCCCAACAAGAATAGAAAATAATTACTATAATCAGTCGGTAACAACTTAACTGCGGCAGGTAACCATGGCAGAACAACAGATCTCATCGCTACCGCCCGAATTGGAACCGCGCTACGGCTTCATCTGGGTCGGCGTGCTGTTTGGCCTTGGCTACTGGCTTGTCGATATTTTCATCGATGTGCTGGTGCTTAATGAAGGCACTCTGCGCGACCAGTTACTGTCCCCGGCCGCACCCGAGTTGGTGATGCGGGGGAGTTTCCTGGTGCTGTCCAGTTGTTTCGGGATCTATGCTTTTGTCGCGCTGCAGCGCGAGCAGGCCGTCAGTAGCCTTGCCCGTTCGACTGAATTGCGGTTGAAGGTGCTGCTCGATTCGGCGGCGGAGTTTATCTTTTTGATTGACCCGGAAGGCCTCATCCTGCATGCCAACCAGGTCGTTTTCAAAGGCGCCGGTTACCGCCGGGATGAAGTGATTGGCAGTCATATCAAGGAATTTTTTACCCCGGAATCACAGCAGACCTGTGACTGTAATTTCCCCGGCTTGCGAGAGCGGGGCTATAATCGGGCGGATATCGATTTTGTCCGCAAGGACGGCACCATCATCAACATGGAATGTTCGGCCACGGCTGTGCCGGATGAACAGGGTAACTTCACATCGTTCCTCGTTATTCAGCGCGATATTACGGCAAGCCTGCGTACCATGCGTCAACTTGAGGACAGTGAACGGCGCTTTCGTGTCATTTTCAATTCCACCTACCAGTTTATTGGTCTGCTGGATCCGCAAGGGACGGTTCTCGAGGCGAACAAGACTGCGCTTGATTTTGTCGGATGCAGCAATGCCGATGTTGTCGGGAAAAAGTTCTGGGATACGCCCTGGTGGACACAATCGCCAGTGCTGCAGGATCGTCTCAAGGCCGCGATTGCTGAAGCCGCCGCAGGCAAGTCAGTTCGCTTTGAGGCAAGTCACGTCGGCAAGCAAGGTCAGCTGTGGTTCATTGATTTCTCACTGAAACCGGTGTTGAACGAGCAGGGTGAAACCGTGATGATTATTCCGGAAGGTCGTGATATTACAGAACGCAAGCTTGCCGATAGCAAGGCACAGAAAATGCGTGAGGAGATTGCACACGTGATGCGTCTCAGCACCATGGGCGAGATGGCGTCCGGCTTGGCACATGAGCTGAACCAGCCGCTGACGGCGTTGATCAGTTACTGTGGCTCGGCATTGCAACTGGCGCGGCAAATGCCATCGCCGCCGGAGGAGTTTATGGATATTCTTGAACGTGCTGCAGCGCAGGCGCACCGTGCCGGTGATGTGATCCACCACCTGCGTGAATTTGTCAGCAAGGGGAAGAACAAAAAGGCCCGTGTGGTGCTGGATGAGTTGATACAGGGGGTGATCGATTTCATCGGCTGGGAGCTGCGTGACAGTGACATACAGGTTGTTTTTCAACCCGGATCCAATGCTTGCGAAGTGTTTGTCGACAAGGTGCAGATTGAGCAAGTGCTGTTCAACCTGATAAGGAACAGCATCGAGGCAATCAGGGAGGCCGGTATTTCGGCGGGGCGTGTGGGGATTTCCAGCCAGCTGACTGCGGATAACTCGATTGTGGTGACCGTTGCCGATAACGGGCCCGGCATTGGCGCAGCAATGGCCGAGGTGCTGTTTGAGCCCTACCAGACAAGCAAGGAAAGCGGCATGGGCATGGGTCTGTCGATCAGTCGTTCAATTGTCGAGGCGCACAATGGAAGCTTGTGTGTGGATAAGGCGCGGCAGCAGGGCGCGATGTTATCCATGACCATTCCCGGGTGCCACTGACGCCATGACGGCACAGAGACAGATTTATCTGGTGGATGATGATGCGGCGGTCTGTCATGCATTGTCGCTATTTCTCAGGAACTCCGGCTTCCGGGTAGATACATTTTCCTGTGCCGAGGACTTTCTGAAGGCGTTCACTGACGCGATGGCAGGCGTCATGCTGCTGGATCAGCGCATGACCGGCATGACCGGTCTGGAGCTGCAGGCAGTGCTCGGCAAGCGTGGCAATGACCTGCCGATTATATTTATCACCGGGCACGGCGATGTGCGCATGTCCGTGAATGCCATCAAGGCCGGCGCGGTCAACTTCCTCGAAAAACCGTTCAGCAATGAAGAACTGCTCGGGATGCTGGTGGAGGCGTTCGCGTGTCTGGACGAGACCAGGGGCTTGCATAACAAGGTTGATGAGTTAAGAAGATGCCACGCCAGTCTGACGGAACGGGAGCGTGAGGTGATGCAGTATGTCGTTGCCGGCATGTCGAATCGGGCGCTGGCTGATCGGCTGGGTGTCAGTGACCGGACCATCGAGGTGCATCGCGCCAGGGGTATGAAGAAGATGGGGGCGGAGTCATTGCCGGACCTGGTGCGGAAATATGCCCTGTGTCAGCAAAACGGTGTGTAGTAAACGGCTGCGAACCGGGTACATAAAAAGCGGCAACCGACCAGCGGTTGCCGTTGAGGAGTCGCAGAGTCATGAAAAAAACTAGCCCAACCAATATACGTTATATAACCGACTGATTACTATTAGGGAATATACGTAGAACGAATCCAGACAGCCACCAGCACCGTCTCAATCTGATAAAGACGGATATGATTGCCATGGAAGCACACGGAAAAACACGCAAGAATAAATGCCATAAAACAACTTTTTCCGTGTCATTCCGGGTGCTTCCGTGGCTATTAAACAAATTTGGTGCCTAACTTAAATATAGTCCAGTATCCATTATTATCAGGTTGAAAGACTACTGGCTTGCCGTGTGTTATTCGTTCCCTGCCTGATCCGCCGGTGTTTCGCTGAGGATTTTCTTGCCGGAAAACATGGCAGACACCAGGTTGCCGCCTTCGCGCAGTTCGGTGACCACGACGGCGATGATGTGAATCACGGCGACGACCAGCAACACATAGAATCCATATTCGTGCACGGTGATGAACGGTTTGCGGAAGGCGCGCATCGCCTCGTAGGCAGCCGCATCGTAGCTATCCTTTGCATAGGGCAGCAGCGATGCCGGATCA
>JAQBDO010000400.1:0-2932 GCA_032124375.1 Gammaproteobacteria bacterium | reverse complement strand
TGTCACTCTGCAAATGTTCCAGCAACCGGTTCATCTTCTGCACCGAGTTGTCCACCGTGGTAATGACGTCGTCCATAAAGCGGGGGTTATTCCTGTGCTTGCCGGCATTGGTAACGACCAGTGACAATTGTGCTATCAGATTCTTCAGGTCGTGCATCACATAGGATGACAGCCGGTTACGGGCCTCAAACTGTTTTGCCTCTGCCAGCGCCTGCGAGGCCTCCAGCTGCGCAAGGTGCACAGCAGCCTGGCGACCGGCTGTTTTGACCAGATCGGAATCCTCCCAGTTAAAGTGGCTCTGTGCCGGTGAGCGCGCCAGTACGATGAAGCCGAGCATGTGACCATGGACAATCAGTGGTACAACCAGCCAGGCATGCGGCATGTTCAGCAACCAGTCAGGAATCACGAGGTTGGTATAAAGCCCCGGGTCGCGCTCAAATTCGTCAATATCGATCAACCATTCCCTTGCTCTCATGAATTCAACCAGCGGGTGCTCGCTGTCTACTACATTACTTTCAGACACACGCATCTGCCAACTGGCAACCGGTACAAAGCGATTCATCTGGCGCATCCAGAGAACGCCGCCCGGGCTATCGATGATTTCTGCAATGGAATGAATCGCACGCTCGCGCATGCGGTCATCCGGCTGGCCCGAGGACAATGTTTGAATAAACCGCAGCCACTCATCCCGATAGTCATACTTGTAATGAAAAAAGTGCTTGTTGATAAACACCCGCAGGCTGGCCCTGACCCTTCCTGAAAAGAGCAACACCATCAGGACCAGCCCGGCACCAAACAGGAAAATAACCTCGACGACTGTTCCCCATTCGCCACCGTACTCGCGGATGTAATAGCCGCCCAGGCCCATTGCCAGCAGATACAGACCGGTCCCCAGCAATGCCGTGGTATGAAACACCATACGACGGGACACAAAGACATCCAGTGACAACCTCGGATCGCGCACAATCGCGATTGCGAGCACCGGCACAGCCAGACCATTCACAAAACCGCGCGCCTCCCACAGGCCAACATTTAACCCCTGGAACAGCAACGCGTTGGAATAAAGATAGAAATCGTAGGCAAAGATGACACCCAGCCCGATACAGAGATACTTGACGGCGCGACGCGACTCCACGTGGGCATTGCGCATAATCTGTTCGACAAGCACCAGCCCGACAATAGCAACCAGCAGAAAACCACCATACAGAACATCGAAACCAAGGTAATTTGTCACACCGGCACCGGCCGTCATGCGGTACAACACTACCGTGGTCAGCAACACCGTGTAACTGGCCGCAAAGGCAGCCGCCTTTCGAAAACGCCGGTCCGCCAGACGCGTGTCGGTTATGGAAGAAACCAGTATGAAGCCAAGAAACAACAGCCATGAGAAACTGCGCACCGGTTCAACAAGATAAGCAAAAAAAGAAACGTCGTAATAGATGGCTGCCGCTGTAAATCCCAGCCACACCGTACTGACAACAGCGGCAAATTTCAGGGCATTCTTGCGCGACCGGCCCTGCTGGCCGGTTAACAGGACAAGCGTCAGCGCCAGGAACAGGAGAGCCCCTGACCCGTAACTTATAACACCGGCGTTAATCACTCGAGAATACCTGGTGCCCCTTTATTTAATGGCCACGGAATCCACGGAAGAACACGGAAAAGACACATTGCTGCCCGGCCAACCCCCTCTCCCCGGGAGATGGTCGGGGAGAGAGGCTAAAACGGGATGACCCTGGTACACGGATTTTATGCCTTATACATGACATATTTCCGTGTTCTTCCGTGGATTCCGTGGCCATCTATTAATCCTTACTCCCCGCCAATCTCTTTATAGACGCGGCGCGCCTCTTCCACACCGTCATACTTCATGTCTTCCGCCACGGCTTTCGAGAGAATTTCCCTGGCTGCACGATTATCCCCTTGCCTGTAATACGTCATACCCAGATGATAGCGGAATACCGGAACTTCAGGTGCTGCTGCCACCACACCGGACAGCACCTCTGCAGCCTTGTCATAGTCACCCAGCCGGTAGTGTACCCAGCCGAGGGTATCCAGCAGCGCCGGCTGGTTGGTGCCTGCCAGCCTGGTGGCCAGTTCCTTTGCCTTGTTAAGGCTGGCTTCATCGCTGCGATGATCGGCCAGCAACGCCGCCAGGTTATTGGTGGCAATGACATTCTCCGGGTTGTTCACCAGAAACCCCTCATAGAGGGTAATGGCGTCCTCATACTGCTGCTGACGTTCGCTGATCCCGGCCAGGCTAAGCACATAGCGCGGTTCATCCGGCGCGGAATCCATGGCCTTACGGTACACCGCTGCCGCCTTGTCAAGGTCACCCTGCTGGGTATAGAGCCCGGCCAGCGACTGCGTCAGCTGAACATCGTTAGGCAACACCTTCAGCCCCTGCAGCAGTGCCGTCTCGGCACCGGCCTGGTTACCCTGCTGTGCACGTGCGACTGCGAGCTTGGTATAAACAACACTGCTTTTCGCGAAGACCTCGATTTGCAGGGTGAATTCACGCTCGGCGCTCACATAATCCTGCTTCGCCAGGTAGGCCTCGCCGAGCAGGAAGTGGGCTGCCGGATGCTCCGGGTTTACCTCCAGCGCCGAGTTTAGCCGCTTGATTGCGCCCTCCGGATCACCCATGGCAAGGTAAGTATTTACCAATTCTGTAAGCCCAAGGACAGACTCCGGCTCCCGCGTCAGTGCTTCTTCATAGGCCACCAGGGCTTCAGCATATTTTTTCTGGGCCTTGTAGAGGCGACCCTTACCGAAGGCACCCAGCCCTGTCTCCGGAGACGCCTCCTGAAGCTGTGTCAACACGACTTCCAGCTCCTCGGCATTCCCCTGCTTGGCAAGAATCTCTGCCTTGGCACGAAGCACTTGAGCATTAGCAGGTTCAGCCTCCAGGGCTGCATCCACCTGTTGCAGGGAA
>JAQBDO010000399.1:0-2868 GCA_032124375.1 Gammaproteobacteria bacterium | reverse complement strand
TAAAATGGATGTGTTTAAAATTTGATCAATTTAACCCGGGCCTAGAAGAAATATGGCCTTAGCGATCTTTACAACAATTCATCCACAGAGTTGTCCACAGTCTTTGTGGATAAGATGCATTATTATTCGCAATAGATCTTTTGGCTCAGCACCCGATCGAGTAGATAGATTAACGCGTTGCAGGGCCGAATTAATTCGGCCAACAGGCATGTTAAGACTGCGCGGCCGGGACACGCTACTGGTCGAATACCGGTAGCGCGCCGGGCACAAGTGAATTCGACCCTGCAGACCAGGCCCGCTAACAGCAGGTGGACGACAATGGCTCGAGTGACTGAATCAAAATAAAATTTTACTAATTGGCAGTGCATTGGCCGACAACGGACCAGGGATCTGATTCTAAAAATAAGGATTTGCTAAACGGCGTGAAAGAGTGCGCCAGTTTGCTGATCAGGAGATAAGTAAAATGAGCAAGGCAGAAAAGACCATTCGTGGCCTGTTGGCACTGGCCGACGTCGAGGTCAACGGCAACAGCCCCAGTGATATCCAGGTACACGACCCGGTTTTTTATCAGCGCGTACTCTCCGCTGGCCCGCTTGGACTGGGCGAGGCATACATGGACGGCCTGTGGGACTGCGAGGTGCTGGATGATCTTATCTACCGGTTGTTGCGTGCCGATCTTGAACACCGCATTTCACCACTGAAACTGCTGCTGCCGGTGATGCGGGCAAAAATCGTCAACCTGCAGAGCCCGCGCAGGGCTTTTCATATCGGCGAGCACCACTATGACATCGGTAACGATCTGTTCAAGCTGATGCTGGATCCGCGCATGACCTATACCTGCGGCTATTGGCAAGAGGCCGATAATCTCAACGACGCCCAGGAGGCCAAGCTTGACCTGGTCTGCAGAAAGATCGGCCTGCAGCCAGGCATGCGGGTACTGGATATCGGTTGCGGCTGGGGCAGTTTTGCCGGCTTTGCCGCCGAACGCTATGGCGTTGAAGTTGTCGGTGTCACCATTTCACGTGAACAGATCAAGCTGGGCCAGGAACTCCACAAGGGCCTGGCAGTGGACCTGCGATTCCAGGACTACCGTGATATAAACGAAAAGTTTGACCGAATTATTTCCATCGGCATGTTCGAGGCCGTCGGGCCAAAGAACTACCGCACTTTCATGAAAGTAGTGGAGCGCTGTCTCAACGATGACGGACTGTTCCTGCTGCACACCATCGGCACCAATACGCGTGCATTGGCGGTTGATCCCTGGACCGATAAGTACATCTTCCCCGGAGGGGTGTTACCCGTCTTTCACCAGATTGCTGCTGCCGTTGAAGGCGTTTTTATCATGGAAGACCTGCACAATCTCGGCACACACTACGACCCGACCCTGATGGCCTGGATGGCCAACGTGGACAAGCATCGTGATGAAATCAGGGCACTGGGCTACGACGAGCGCTTCTACCGCATGTGGCGCTATTTTCTGCTCGGGGCTGCCGGCTCCGACCGCGCCAGGCGTAACCAGCTATGGCAGATTGTCTACAGCAAGCGGGGGCTCGACGGGGGCTATGCGTCGATTCGCTAGCGCAAAAACTGAATGGCAGGGTCGAATGCACTTGTGCCCGGCGAGTCCTTCTGGATGTAGAGCGTCAGTGATCCATCCGCATTCTTTTTCATGTCGGGCAGCATCGGTGAGTTGATGAGGTAGCGATTGATCGGGTTCTCGATCAGCAACTGCGTCTTGCCGTCGTACATCGTCACCGACCAGAAAGCGTTCACGGGCGGTAGTTGGCCAGCCGGGAAGGTGACCGTGTAGTTGTGCTTGCTGCCGTCGAGCGCCTCGCCCGTTGAGTCCGCGCGGGCCATCGGATACATGGCCTCGATGCCATCATTACCGTAGATGCCTCCCTTGGCGGCAGCGGCACGCTTCAGCCAGTCACCCTTGTAGAAAGCGCTGTCGCCAAACAGCGAGCCGACCTTCCAGCCGTTGATATCTTTCATTCCGCCGGACAGTTATTCGCTCACTTTATCATCACCCTCTTTCAACGCCAGCAGGACAGCGGCCTTGTGCTCCGGCGAGAGCTCATGGAACTCAAAGGTCTTGCCCGGGCCGATGCCGATACTCGCAAGCCTTGCGCGGAGCGCCCTGTTTTCCCTCGTCAACGGCACGAACTCGAGGGCGGCGTCGAGATACGCGTAGAAGTTGTCCTTGATCCCGCTGGTTGTGGCCGGGAGGAAATCGATCCTCGGTGCAGCGGGCGGCGCAGCTTGTTTCAGGTATGCGGACAGCGGCTGTGCCTTGTATCCCGCCTGCACCTTGACCACGTTCGGCATGTCTTTGGCGTTGAAGAGCTGGGTGCGAAAAATGCTGAGCCCGAATGGCGTCGTCGAGCGGAAAACCTTATTGACCCCCGCAGGCGTCTCGCCTTTCCAGTCAGGACCGACCACCAGATAGTCGCCGGCATCGACGCCCGTCGCACGGCTGCCGATGTAACCATAGTTGTAGGCATTACCGTCGACCAGTTGCACCGAATAGTAGCGCTCTTTTTCCACCGCCGGCACCGAGATCACCATTGGCTCGGCGCGCAGATCCAGCCAGAGCATCGAATACGGCGTGTCGCTGTTGGGTGTAACGACAGCGGTGTCTTTGTAGGTGAAGACCCTGGCATCGTTGTAAATCGTATTGAAGGGCGCCTTGTATTGCCCCGAGTTCCTGTCCACGCTGAATTCATTCATCACCGCGTAGTTCATCACGATCGGCAGGAGCCCCTTGTTGGACAGCCTTGATCACGTGCCTATCCTGTACCCTGTAGCTCGCGCATTAGGACGGTAAAGGAGCAATCCCGTTGCCGCGAGAGCCGCGAACGTTGCTCC
>JAQBDO010000398.1:0-5393 GCA_032124375.1 Gammaproteobacteria bacterium | reverse complement strand
GTCACGCTGGAATTTGGCACCTACACTATAAACGCAATGCTGGAAGCTTTAAGACGCGATCATTTTTTACATCGCCACAGTGTCGACTGGAGCAGCCGGGAAACACAACAGGTGAAACAGGCCATGCGCGGTATTTTTTATCCGGCCACGCCCGACTGGCAGGAAATGGTTCTGATGCGCGGCAGACAATGCGTGCTGCAGGCATTGCAGGGGTTAAGTAACAGTCCATGAATACACCTGCAACCATTAACTTTGCAGCCGCCACGCTGGATGATGTTAAAACGCTGCTGACAATAGAAAACAGTTGTTTTGATATCGACCGATTATCCGAGCGCAGCATCAGACGCATGATTCAAAAAGGTAATTGTGATTTCGTCGTTGCGCGGCAGTCAGACACTATCGTTGCATATATCCTGGTGCTGTATCATCGCGGCACCCATCTCGCGCGCCTTTATTCGCTTGCCGTATTACCACAATATCGCGGGCAGGGTATTGGTGAGCAACTGATAGCCGAGGGCGAACGACTCGCTATCCTCCGTGCTTGTGTTTATATGCGTCTCGAAGTGCATACCAGCAATAGCGGCGCAATCCGTATGTATGAGAAACTCGGTTATCATCCATTCGGCTTGCTGAAAAATTATTACGAAGACCACGGCGACGCACTGCGTTACCAGAAACGTATTCTCCAGCGCGGCCAGCATTTCGACTTTCAACCGATACCTTATTATCTGCAAACCATCGATTTCACCTGTGGTCCGGCATCACTGATTATGGCAATGCAGGCATTAAACAAGAATATAGCAGCAGATCGCTCGCTGGAACTGCAGCTCTGGCGTGAAGCCACCACTATCTACATGACATCCGGACACGGCGGATGCAGTTCATTAGGGCTGGCACTGTCTGCCTGGCGACGCGGCTTTCGTGTTGAGTTATACCTCAATACACACGACGCGCCATTTCTCGACGGCGTGCGCAGTGATGCGAAAAAGGCGGTGATGGAACTGGTGCATCAGGATTTTTTAGCACAGATAAAAGAGACAGACATTGCACTGCACTACAGTAAAATCACCATGGATGAGCTGGAAACAAATTTTAACCAGGGCGGTATCCCGCTGGTGTTAATCAGCACCTACAGTTACACCCGTGACAAGGCACCGCACTGGGTTGTGGTGTCAGGCATCGATGACACGTTTGTCTATATCCATGACCCCGATGAAGATGAAGCTACCTATCGCTCTCAAACGGACAACATCTATTTACCGATAGGCCGGCAGACGTTTGATAAATCATTTCGTTTTGGCAGAACAGGTTTACGTACCTGCGTTATTATCTATAAAAAATAATCTGCTCTTACAGCAAATACCGTCATTGATGAACAGGTTATTGGTTAAAGGAATGGCTGGAAACCATAAAGACCCGTTATTGAACATCGGACAATCACTCTTTCCCCTGCTGTCTTGATTTTGTTTTGACCAGGCCCTGTACTAGTATGAGCAGGACCCTGCTCGAATATTCCACCTTACAAGGGACTGGTCTTGAATCCTTATCGCCTGTTGCTGATTGGCCCGCGCCGCGCAATTATAAAAATATTGCGCGCCAGAAAAATTCCGTTTTCCGTGTGGCGGGAAAATGCGACATACCCCATAGACGATGCGCAGAAAATTGTCACCGCACCGTTATTTAATACCACCCGGAAACTCAAGCAGATTATTGAAGAAGCGTTCGGTGGCGAGCGCTTCACACATGTCATCGCTGGCAGTGAGCCGGCGGTTTACCCTGCCGCTGTAGCACGTAGAATTGTTGGCGCGCGAGCCTCGCCAACCACTACCGCGCTGCGCTGCCGCGACAAGCTGGCCATGAAACAATACTTGTCTGATTATGACATCCCGATGACCCGTTTTCTGGCCGAATCAGCTGTCAGCTCGCCGGCAGATGCCTTTGAGTTTCTCGGTCGTCCGCTGGTTCGCAAGCAGAGAAAAGCATTCGGCGGCCGCAGCTTTGAACTGCTGGCACAGGATCAGGACCTGGTATTACGGCATAACGGCCGCAACATTCTGGAAAAGTTTGTGTCTGCGCCGGAAGCCAGTATCGAGTCATTTGTAAACAATGGCGAAATCAAATTCGTCAACACCACCAGCTACCTGGAAAAATGCCATGTAAATCTGGTGCCTGCGGCGTTCGATGAAGATTTGCAGGCAAATTTGCTGGCGCTTAATCGCAAGGTAATTGAAGCGTTGAAAATAAACTGGGGTATCACCCATCTCGAAGTCTATCTAGGCGACAATGGCCTGCTGTTCGGCGAAATTGCCCTGCGTCCGCCAGGGGGTTACATCATGAATGCCATGCACTACGCCTACGGATTTAATCCCTGGGAAGCATTCGTCAATATTGAGTTAGGTGAGCACTTTGAATTCCCCGCTGCTACTGCAGCCTATAGTTGCGTGGAAGTGCTGCACCCCGGTGCCGGTCGTATAACCGCAATCCGCGGCGAGCAGCTGGTGAAAAACCATGCAGATGTTCGCGAGTTCAAACTCAAAGTGAAAGCGGGTGACATTATCAGCAAACGCGCTGGCGCAGGACAGGATATCGGTTACCTGTTATACGCCAGCACAACCCCTGCCGCGCGTCTCGATCTGTACCATTTTTTCAAGAAACAATTTGTGATTGACATTGCCTGAGCAGGCCACAGGCCACAGCGAAGATGATTGACCAAAACAGGCAAAAATATCCAGGGAGGCTCTGATTCATTATTATCCCGTTATCCCGTTATCCCGTCATCCCGGCAAAGCCGGGATCCAGTAATCGACTGAATCATATGAACCGGATTCCGGATCGAAGCTGCGCTGCGGCCGGAATGACGACACCTCAGAGGTTCCTTAAGTATGTATCATTTATGCCTGATCTGTCTTTACAATGACGCTCGGGACAGATCCATACAGAGGCTGTTACTCCATGCTTTTTACTAAAACCATGTTTCGGCCAGCAGCCACCTCACTCTGCGGGCTACTGCTGCTTGCCTGCGCCCTTCCCCATGCCTGTGCGCAGGCCCCGGCAGACCAGGTGCCGGGCAGCGCCATCGAGGCGAAATCGCAGAATGCAATTGACAACCTGGTAAATATCCAGCAATCCATCGAGCTGAAACGCGGCACTATCCGCGAACTCAGGGAACAATTGAAACAGCAAGAGGACGCATCCGAAAAGCAGGCACTGGAGAAGAAGATTGCACGCATTGACAAGGAAATTACCAGCCTGCAACTGTCGTTCGAACATATCGCACTCGGCGGCATCGATCAGGCGATCCTTACTGAACAACCCGAACAGAAAATAGACTGGCAAGTCGAAATCGAGGAGGTCAGCCGGCCACTGCTCTCCACGCTCAAGGAACTGACTGCAAAGCCGCGCCAGATTGACAGCCTGCGCAGGGAACTGGAGCGACAGGAAGACCAGTTAAAGGTGATTGAAAAGGCCCTTGAGTCTGTCAGCCTGTTCAGTACCCGGGCATTGCCCCCCGTGGCGGCCCCGGCGGTCAATCAATTATTGATCGACTGGCAACAGCGCAGGGATGACACACTGCGCGCACTGGAAATAACGCGCTTCAAGCTCACCAGCCTGAACACGGAAACGACGGCGTGGTATAGCACCGCCGGAGAAACGATCACGGAGTTTTTTCGCGGGCGCGGCCTGACCCTGCTGCTGGCCATCGCCATCAGCGTGGCCATCTGGCTGGTCGCCAAGGGACTGCTGTGGCTTTACTGGCGCTGGCTCTATCGAACCCGGCGCGACATCGGTATCAAGCGGGCACCACTGGTCTATTACAGCTACCGCCTCGCAACGGCGATCATCATCATGCTCACCATACTCATGGTGTTGTATGTCCGTGGTGACGTACTGTTTCTCACCCTCGCCCTGATTGCGCTTGCCGGCGCCGCACTCACCTTGCGCCAGACCCTGCCCCGCTATGCCGCCGAATTACGCTTGTTGCTCGGTGTCGGCCCGGTGCGCGAGACAGAACGACTCCTGCTGGACGGTATACCCTTCATGGTCGAGTCGCTCAGCGTCTTTACAGTGTTGAAAAATCCTGCCCTTGAGGGGATCGTGCGACTGCCCCTGCGTGCCATGAATGCGCTCGCCTCGCGGCCCGCCGGCCAGGAACCGTGGTTTCCCTGCCAGCCGGAGGACTACGTCCTGCTTGCCAATGGCAGCCTCGGAAGGATATTGCGCCAGACGATCGAGCTGGTAGAACTCGCCGTTCAGGACAGCAGGGTACAGATCCGCAGCCAGGACTTTCTCGGTCAGAACGTCCGCAACCTGTCGCGCGAGGGTTTTGGGATTGCCTGCACCTTCGGTATCGACTACCAGCATCAGGCCATCTGCCTTGACGCGGTTCCCGGCCTCTTCCGGGAGGCGATAATCGCCCGCTTCGAACGCGCCGGCCTGAAAGATGATATCGAGGACATGCTGGTCGAGTTCAAGGCAGCCGGCGCCAGCTCGCTCGACTACCAGATTTACATCATCCTCAATGGTCGTGCTGCGAAGGCCTATTTCAGGGCGCAGCGTCTGGTACAACAGGCCTGTGTGGCAACCTGCAACCGGGAAGGCTGGGTGATCCCCTTCACCCAGATCACCGTCCATTCAGGCCATGACCCGGAAGGGCCTGCGGCACGCCCGCGCCCGGCGACGAGTGACATTGCCGGGGTTGCGATTGCATCGTCGCAAGGCTCCTGACCCGCATGCTTGCCACTACACCGACCGCCTGACTGATGAGAACTCTACGGCTGTTTTCCTGTGGCTTGTTTGCGGCGACTGCACTGGCCGTCCTGCCAGCCACACTGGCAGCAACCGGCACGGTAACGCTCACAGGTATCGACGGGGAATTGCGCGACAACACGCTGGCCCTGTTGTCGCTAGAGCAGGAACCCTGTGACGCGCCCGACTGGCGCATGCAGGCCAGCCTGCAGCAAGCGCACACGGATATTCATCAGGCGCTGCAGGCGTTCGGCTATTATGAGCCGCTCATCAATCAGAGCTTCCAGCGCGGCGAACCGGACGGCTGCTGGAGCGCCAGCTTCAACATTCAACCCGGCAGCCGGGTAAACGTGCGCAATATCGATTTCAGTATTACGGGAGCAGCCGACAGCGATGACAGCTTTCAGCAGCTGCTCAGTAACACTGACCTTAAGGCAGGCCAGCCGTTACGCCACGACCACTATGAGTCGCTCAAGACCAGTATCACCAACCTGGCCGCCAATCGCGGCTATTTCAACAGCCAGCTCACGCAGCATGAACTGCAAGTAGACCCGACAGCCGGTTACGCAGACATAAGCCTGCACCTCGATTCCGGCGCGCGTTTCTTCTTTGGCGAAACCGCGGTACAGCAGACAATCATCGATGAT
>JAQBDO010000397.1:0-2821 GCA_032124375.1 Gammaproteobacteria bacterium | reverse complement strand
TGCTGCAAGGCTTTTACTTTGCCCGGCCTCTCTACCCTGAGGATGTTCCGAACATGCTGCAAGCGAATTTTTTGACACAAATTCAATCATTCATTGACAACTAGTTCGGTAAAATCACGACAGTGATGACGTTCTGCGCTCGCACGGTAACACTCTCGACCTTTTTATTACTCTGCCTGCCTGCCCTGGCTGGCGAGCCAGATATACTGCAGGTCATGTTGCAGGGTTCATCTGCAACAGATGTCACGAAGTTGGTGGAAGAAGCGGGGGGAGCAGTCACCCACGATCTTCATGTCATCAACGCAGTCGGTGCAAAACTGCGTCGAGAGCAGTTGGGTGAGGTATTGAAATCTCCACTTGTCACGCGGCATTTAGACGACCTTTCTGACACAAAACGACCTGAAGAAGAGCCAGGCAAAGAAGAAGATTGCAAAGTAAGAGGCCACATCGAACTTGACTTCACTGCGCAAGGTATAAAGTGGCCCTTATATAATAAGCTACCTGCTGCTGCCGCAATGGAAACATTGGAACTTGCCTGGCCCTCCTCCCTGGGTGTCGTGAAGGCGATATCTGTGGGTGATACCAAAGTTGCTCCGGCCCGTTTCGAAAACGCTTCCATAGGGTCATTGAAAATTAATTTCCCCCCCACCAGCGGTCCTGTGGTGAAAGACAAGTCCGACCTGAAAGTCAGCTTTCAATCAATGACCCCAGATGTGACCGATCTATTTTTACGTCAACGGGACTTTACTATCAAGGCGAGTTTTGTGGGCGGCTGCTCCACCGATCTTGTGCCGGGCTACGAGAATAACCATGAAGATTTTTATTACAACAGTGTGGCTGAGGTGGATGCCCTGCACCTTCAGGGCATAACCGGCAAGGGAGTCACTGTGGCGGTAGTGGACTCTGGATTATGGGAACACGATGCACTGATGAAAGACACCAAAGGCAGAAACCGGGTGGTCGCCAAATATGATGCCCTCACAGACACAGCAGGAGAAGAGGTCGTCGATGAAAGCGGGCACGGCACTCATATGACCAGCATAATCGCCCATAGCGGACGGACAATCCAACGTGGCCTTCCAACGGGTAGCTACAAGGGGGTCGCTCCCGATGTCAGCCTGGTAGCCGTAAAGGTGCTGGATCGGCAAGGGCTGGCCCATGTTCTGGAACTTGTTCGCGCTATCCAATGGGTTGTCGATCACCGTGAGAAATACAATATCAGGGTTCTTAACCTCTCCTTTGCTCAAACTCCCAGGTGGCCCTATTGGGAAGACCCGGTCAACCAGGCAGTCATGAGGGCCTGGGCGGATGGGATTGTGGTGGTAGCCGCCGCTGGAAATGAGGGGCCTGACCCAATGACCATTGGATCCCCCGGGAACCTGCCATATATCATCACGGTGGGTGCGGTAACTGATTCCTGGACGCCGAATACTCGCGATGATGACTACATTCCCGACTTTTCATCGCAAGGGCCAACTCCCGAGGGATTTATCAAACCTGATGTCGTCGCACTTGGCGGGCACATGACTGGGCTTATTCGCCCGGAGTCCGCCATAGCCCTGGAACAACCGGAAGACATTTTAAGGACCGGGGAGTTTGTCTCAACCGGCTCCTCACAGGCCAGCGCGCTTGTATCTGGCATACTCGCGCTCTTGTTGCAGCTGGAGCCCGATCTCACCCCCGATGAACTCAAATGCAAGGTGATTACAAGTGCGGAACCGGCAATCAATCGTGACGGCATGCTCGCATACAGCCCTTTCCAGCAGGGTTATGGTTACGTGACAGCCACTAGAGCCGTTACACTGGGCCAGAAGGGCTGTGGAAACGCCGATTTTGACCTGCAGGCCGACATGGAAAACGAAGAACATTTTTATGGGCCTGCAATCATTGGCGAGGACGGTGCCGCCAGTCTGCCAGGGCTCCAGGACATGGTTTCCGCTACATCTAGTGAGAAAGGCTTAAGTAAAACCCGCAAGTGGGGTGTTAAAGACCATATAGAGAGAGCGGATGCTGAACCCTCTGATGCGACCCTATTTGAGAAACCACCATTTAATTGGCAAGAGCTCTATTTGCTGGAAAGGACCACTATTGAACGCCTAACCCGAAATGCTGCTGAGCCCCCCTTTCAATCAGTAATACCTCGAGGGAAATAGTGTCCGTGACCCTTCAGGGTTAGTGGCACACTGGTCCCGACGAGGCCCTTGAATTACCATCTAAATCATAGATTTACCGGCTATTTTTTATAACTGACTATCCCCTTTCTACGAGCGCTCCCCCCGCCTACCCCAAAAAGGGCATATAGGTGTCTTCATATCCACTACCGTACCTCGTATAACAGCGTCAAGCATCGTGATAAAAGTATGCGAACCAGGTCCCCACTGGGGCTCAGTTAAGTGAACTTGGTCACGAAGTCATATGCATAACTGTTGGAAAAGGTAGGTAACGAACTATGAAAACTATCAAAATGATTGGGTGTGCGGGCGTTGCGAGTTTTGCACTTGTGCTGTTTGTGTCCTCATTTAGTGTTACGGAGGACGCACAAGCACGAACTACCAGTGATAATGTTTCGGGAAACTTTGTGCACCGTGTTAGGCACACTTTGGCCGTCGACACACGGTATAACGGAATAGAGCGCACTGGAGGCAAGTGGGGCGAAAACGTGTTGTCCTCAGACGGCCAGGCCATTTGGCCCGATTCAAAAAAAGGCCGGCATAGTGGGTATTAGTGGGATAAATCGAGTGCGGCTCTAAATGTTAATCAATCAGCTAGCTTTGCTGAGCAGGCAGGCAATCGCTGGGGACGCAGCAATGTGTCTGAGCAG
>JAQBDO010000396.1:0-10004 GCA_032124375.1 Gammaproteobacteria bacterium | reverse complement strand
TCCCAAGGGTATGGCTGTTCGCCATTTAAAGTGGTACGCGAGCTGGGTTCAGAACGTCGTGAGACAGTTCGGTCCCTATCTGCCGTGGGCGCCTGAGATTTGAGAGGAGCTGCTCCTAGTACGAGAGGACCGGAGTGGACGTTCCTCTGGTGTTCCGGTTGTCACGCCAGTGGCATTGCCGGGTAGCTATGAACGGACAGGATAACCGCTGAAAGCATCTAAGCGGGAAGCCCCCCTCAAGATGAGATCTCACTGGGACCTTGAGTCCCCTGAAGGGCCGTCGGAGACTACGACGTTGATAGGCTGGGTGTGGAAGCACAGTAATGTGTGAAGCTAACCAGTACTAATTGCCCGTGAGGCTTGACCATATAACACCCAAGCAGTTGGTGTTCTACTGGTTACAGCAGGCAACATACTTGCCATTACAACTTCTCGAAATAGGCGGTAACAGATTTATTTCTGTTGCTGCGAACAGTTTGCCTGGCGGCATTAGCAAGTGGGAACCACCCGATACCATCTCGAACTCGGAAGTGAAACTGCTTAGCGCCGATGATAGTGTGGGAGTTCCCATGTGAAAGTAGGTCACTGCCAGGCTTTTAATCCGAACCCCGGTGCATATTTGTACCGGGGTTTTTTATTGCCCGAAATATAGTTGTTATAGTCTAATCATAATCTAACACTCCCGCATCAAGCTTCAGCTACTGTGATGAATTTGTTTCAGTGATGCTGACACACGCCTGAATAAATCCCATGCCTGCAATCAAGATCACCATCATCGAAGATGAGGAAGACATTCAACATCTCCTCACCTATAACCTTGAGAAAGAAGGCTATCGCGTCACCGGCTTCGAGTCCGGCGAGGATGGCTTGGCCAGTCTCATGGCTGACCCACCGGATCTGGTATTGCTGGATCTGATGTTACCGGGAATGGATGGCATGGAAGTCTGCAGGCGCTTCAAACAGAACAGCAGTACGCGTGATATACCGGTCATCATCATCTCGGCGAAGGGTGAAGAGTCCGATATTATTGCCGGTCTTGAACTGGGCGCTGACGATTATTTGTCCAAACCCTTTAGTCCAAAAATATTATTGGCTCGAATACGTGCTGTATTGCGTCGCAAGGCCGAGGCATTACCAGATAACAGCACAGCTATTCAGATTGATGATTTGTCGCTGGACCCAAAAAAATTTACTGCCACCATTTCAGGGGTTTCACTGGAGCTGACGGCGGGTGATTTCCGATTGTTACATTATCTTGCCCGTCACCGTGGCTGGGTGTTTACCCGCTATCAGATAGTCGATGCCATTCGTGGTGAAGGTTACGTGGTTACGGAGCGTGCCATTGACGTACAGGTGGCAGGTCTGCGCAAAAAGCTCGGGGACTTCGGCCACTATATCCAGACTGTTCGGGGTGTGGGATACCGGTTTAAGGATGCATGATTAGAAATACTGCCCGCAAGTATTCACTGTGGTGGTATTACGCGCTGTCGGTAGCCATTGTCCTCGCAACTTTAATAGCTGTTACCTGGTATGTGACGGACAGGTTTCGTGAATTCATTCTTGATCAGCAAGAAAGTGCACTCGAACTTTACGCCAGAAAGATTAGTCTTGATATTGAGAAGTCCGGCTTGCCGTTGTCGGAAATGACGGCAGTATGCAGTGCCTCACAGCATGCTGACAAGACGCTGCGAGTGACCTTGATCAATGCAGACGGTGTAGTGCTGTGTGATTCTATGGCCAATCCGCTGGAGATGGATAACCACAGTGGCCGCCCCGAGGTGATGAGTGCCCTGGGTGGCAAGACCGGATCAGGTATTCGCTTCAGTAGTACGGTGCAGGCCTCGTTGCTGTATGTTGCAATACCGATTCATACCGGTGACGGCGTCTGGGTTGTTCGGGCTGCCAGATCTCTCGCGGCCATCGATGAACTATTGAACGAAGTATTCCGGAAGTTATTTGCCGTCACTGTACTGCTGGTGGGTGCGATCTTCCTGGTCAGTTTATACATATTTCGCAAGATCAATCCGCCACTTTATGAGATACGCCAGGGCGCAGAACGCTTTGCGCGAGGCGAGTTTGAGCGCAAGTTGCCGGATTATCACATCAAGGAAATTTCACAGCTGGCGACTGCCATGAACCAGATGGGGGCCAAGCTTGACCATCTCGAGAACCTGCGTCGTGAGTTTGTTGCCAATGTTTCCCATGAGTTAAAGACACCTGTTACCACGATCAAGGGGTTTACCGAGACGTTGATTGAGGGTGCCAAGGATGATCCCGATGATCTAAACCGGTTTCTGGCCATTATCTCGCGGCAAACTGACCGATTGTCAAATATTATTGATGACCTGCTTACGCTTTCCAGGCTTGAGAGTGCGCCTCTCAGTGAAGTACTGGCGCTTGACTGGCATAACCTCTGTGAGATTCTGGCAGCGTGCCGGGATGTCTGTCAGTCGCGGGCCGACAAGAAGACCATTCATTTACATATAGTGTGCAATTCCCCTTTGCGTGTGCATGTCGACCATTCGTTGCTCACACAGGCAATTGTGAACCTGATCGACAATGCGATTAAATACAGTCCCGATAACACCACCGTAGAAATTACTGCGGGGGTTGCTGCGAATCATGTACGCATCGATGTGAACGATGAGGGGCCCGGTATAATGGATGCTCACATCCCGCGGCTGTTCGAACGTTTTTATCGTGCTGACAAGGCGCGCAGCCGTAAACTCGGTGGCACCGGGCTGGGACTGGCCATCGTAAAACACATCGCCAATGTGCATCAGGGTGAAGTCAGTGTGAGCAGCAGTGTCGGTAGTGGCAGTACTTTCACCATCCTGTTGCCGAATTCGGACCTCTCCCCGCGGGCTAAAGGTGATTAAAAACTTACTCAATACTGACGTTTGGCTAATAATGTACTAATAAAGCCCCGGCATTATCTCTCGCGGAAGTTAACCCTTATGGAGAGATTTAATGTCTATTTCTATCAACAAGATGCTTGTTTCTGTCGGCGTTATGGCCCTCGCCATGCAGGCAACTACTGCGGTTGCGCGTGACCAGATTCAGGTAGTCGGATCTTCAACCGTTTACCCGTTTTCAACCATTGTTGCCGAACGTTTTGGCAACCGCGGCAAATTCAAGACCCCGGTCATTGAAAGTACCGGTACCGGTGGTGGCATGAAGCTGTTTTGCCAGGGTGTGGGCGGCAATACGCCGGACATTTCAAACGCTTCCCGTGCAATGAAGGCATCCGAGTGGGACGACTGCCAGCAGAATGGCGTCAAGGATATCATCGAGATCGCCTTCGGTAATGACGGCATTGCCTTTGCCAATGACAAGCAGGGTCCAAAGCTGAACCTGACACGTGAACAACTCTGGATGGCCCTGGCCGAAAAGGGCCCGAAGCCAAAGAAGTGGAATGAGATTGATCCGTCGCTTCCCAATGCAAAGATTTCTGTACTGGTGCCACCACCCACATCCGGTACCCGTGATGCCTGGAACTCGCTGGTCATGGGGAAAGGTTGCCCTGAAGCTGTAAAAACAGCAGACAAGGATTCCTGCGAGATACTGCGCGAGGATGGCGCTGCCATAGAGGCTGGTGAAAACGATGCGCTGATTGTGCAGAAACTGGAAGCCGATCCCACAGCATTCGGCATCTTTGGTTTCAGCTACCTCGAGAATAACCGCGACCGCATACAGGCAGCCTCCATCGAAGGCGTTGCAATTGATATCGATTCGATCCAGGACTACAGCTACCCTATTTCCCGTCCGCTGTTTTTCTACGTGAAAAAGGCCCATATCGGTGTTGTCCCTGGCCTTCAGGAATACCTCAACGAGTTCATCGCTGAAGATGCTATCGGTAACGACGGCTACCTGCTGGATGCGGGACTGGTTCCCTTGTCTGATGCAAAACGCGCCAAGTTGCAGAAAGACGCAGGCGCGCTGATGGTTATGAGCAAATAGGAGGACCGGGCCCAGTTTGCAGTTTGCAGATCCTGAACGGACAGGGATGTTTTGTTCAGGACCTGCCTCATTTCTCATGAATACTTATCAACTCCTAACAGTCTTTGTGGTGCTGGCGGCAAGCGCCGGCTTTTTTGGCTGGAGACGTGCGAGCAGTCCCGCCTTTCTGCAACAGGGACGATCGCGATCCAGGGCTGTCTATCACGGCAGTTACACGGTGCTGTGGTGCACGGTACCGATGCTCATCGTGGCACTGGGATGGTTACTGGTTGAATCATGGGTTATACGTCCGGCGGTCATAGAAACGCTGGCTGCGGGTGGTGTACAGCCAACTGCCAATGTCGCTTTTCAGTACCTGGAAATCAGGAATATTGCTGCCGGCGTGTTGCCTGATACCCATGCCAGTGAGGCAGTACTGATTGCCGTCGAGCATTACAAGTCGCTTTCCAGTACAGCCAGCAATATATTTGCAGCACTATTCCTTGTCGCCGGTGTGTCGGGCTTTGTCTACAGCTACCGCAGGATTAGTGCAAAGTTTCCCGCGCGTGAGCAGGTTGAGAAGTTTGTACGGTTTTTTCTGCTCGCGAGTTCGACCGTTGCGATTCTGACTACCCTGAGTATTGTCATGGCGCTGGTTGTTGAAGCCTTGCTGTTCTTCAAACATGTGCCGCTGCTGGATTTTTTGTTCGGAATAAAATGGAGCCCGCAGATTGCTATTCGGGCAGACCAGGTCGGCAGTTCCGGTGCCTTTGGTGCCATTCCATTGTTTGCCGGCACCCTGTTGATTGCGCTGATTGCCATGCTGGTGGCCGTGCCCATCGGCCTGTTTTCGGCCATCTACCTGGCTGAATATGCACGCCCGTCGGTTCGCCACATTGCCAAGCCCATGCTGGAAATCCTTGCGGGTATACCTACCGTGGTGTACGGTTTCTTCGCGGCACTGACGGTGGCGCCCATGATTGTAAATGCCGGCGCGGCCATTGGCCTCAGTGCGTCCTCGGAGAGTGCCCTCGCCGCTGGACTGGTGATGGGCGTCATGATCATCCCGTTTATCTCATCGTTATCTGACGACGTCATCAACGCGATTCCGACCTCATTACGTCTAGGTTCGCTGGCCATGGGCGCAACTCGTTCCGAAACCATTAGAAAAGTGATCTTGCCTGCGGCACTGCCGGGGATTATGGGGGCGATTCTGCTCGCCGTGTCGAGGGCCATTGGTGAAACCATGATCGTAGTCATGGCGGCGGGTCTCGCGGCCAACCTGACGGCCAATCCGCTGGAAAGCGTGACTACGGTAACCGCACAGATCGTGACTATCCTGGTTGGCGATCAGGAGTTCGATAGTCCGAAGACACTGGCAGCCTTCGCGCTCGGCCTGACCCTGTTTTGTGTCACGCTGGTACTGAACTTCATTGCCCTGAAGATTGTAAGAACTTACGAGGAACGCTACGACTAGGTAGTGACCGGGCAGCTATGTTGACAACCGACAAAAAACGGCTACAGAAAAGGCATCGTGCTGAAACACGTTTCCGGGCCTATGGCGTGCTGTCGCTGATGGCTGCCGCTGGCATACTGTTCACCCTGATTTATTCGATTGTGTCGAGCGGTTATACGGCCTTCTACCGTACCACCCTGCTGCTTGATATCAAACTGGATGCCGAACGAATCGCCGTCACACCACCCTATAGCCGTAATGCGCTGATGCAGGGGCGTTATAGCTCGCTGGTGAAAAGTGCGCTCTACGCACAGTTTCCCGAGGTGACTGACCGGCGCGAGCGGCGTGAGTTATCCAGCCTGTTGAGTCCCGGCGCAGAACTCGCCGTGCGTGATTACCTGATCGATCATCCCGACAGCCTCGGCACAACGATTGCCCTGGAAGTGCCGATGTCCTCTGATTTTGACCAGCTTTACAAAGAGCACTTGCCCCGCAGCGGTGAGAATATCCGCTTTTCCGAGCAGCAGTTACAGTGGTTTGACCGATTGCTGGAAGAGGGACGCATAGAATACGGTTTCAATACGCAATTCCTGTTTGGCGGGGATTCCCGTTACCCGGAGCTTGCCGGCATCGCTGGCGCCGTGGTCGGCTCGTTTTATGCCTTGCTGGTGTGTTTCCTGTTGTCGTTCCCGCTGGGGATCGCTGCAGCGACCTATCTTGAAGAGTTTGCTCCCAAGACCGGCCTGACACGTATTATCGAGGCAAATATCAACAACCTCGCGGCCGTACCTTCGGTGATATTCGGCCTGCTGGGGCTGGCCATCTTTCTGAATGTCTTCGGATTGCCGCGCAGTACACCACTGGTGGGCGGTATCGTGCTCTCCCTGATGACGCTACCGACCATCATTATCGCCACCCGTGCGTCCATACGTTCAGTATCCCCCGGTATTCGCCAGGCTGGCCTGGCCATGGGTGCATCACCGGTTCAGGTGGTTTTTCATCATGTATTGCCGGTCGCCATGCCCGGTACCCTGACCGGTACCATCATCGGTCTGGCACAGGCACTGGGTGAGACGGCACCGCTGTTAATGATCGGTATGGTGGCGTTCATTGCCAATGTGCCGACCACACCGCTGGATCCCTCCGCCGCATTACCGGTGCAAATCTTTCTATGGGCGGAGAGCGCCGAGCGTGGATTTGTCGAGAAAACATCTGCTGCCATTATGGTCATCATGATGTTCCTGATAATGATGAATCTGCTGGCGGTGATTATTCGTACCAGAACACAGAGCAAGGTTGAATGACAACAGGTGAAGAAGATGGACTATGTGATGACAGCTGACAGTACTGATACAAATGACAACATCATAAGGCAGAAGCGCTATAGCCTGGGGTCAAAAGCGTCAGTATCCAGAACGGATGTCAAGATGACGGCCGAGGGCGTCAATGTATTCTATGGCGCCGAACAGGCGCTTGATGATATCAACATCAATATCCACAGCAAGCAGATAACCGCCTTGATCGGACCATCCGGCTGTGGCAAGTCCACCTTCCTGCGCTGCCTGAATCGCATGAACGATGTGATCGATGGTTGCCGCGTTAACGGAAGAATTACACTGGATGGCGAAGATATTTACGCCCCGAGTGTGGATGTCGTGTCAATACGCAGTCATATTGGCATGGTGTTCCAGAAGCCGAATCCGTTCCCGAAGTCGATCTTTGAAAATGTGGTCTACGGGCCCAAGATACACGGTCTTGCGCAAACCCAGGACGAAATTGAGGAAATCGCGATCAGTAGCCTGAAAAAAGCCGGCTTGTTCGAGGAGGTAAAGGACCGTCTGCACGCACCCGCCACGGGGTTGTCCGGCGGCCAGCAACAGCGCCTCTGTATTGCACGGGCCATCTCCATCAATCCCGGGGTGCTACTGATGGACGAACCCTGCTCGGCGCTGGACCCGATTGCCACCGCTCGTATCGAGGATCTGATGTGGGAACTGAAGGAGAGCATTACGATTATCATTGTGACACACTCCATGCAGCAGGCATCCCGGGTCTCACAGCAGACCGGGTTCTTCCACATGGGTGTCATAGCCGAGGTGGGTACAACGGAGCAGATCTTCCAGAATCCGGTGGATCCGCGTACGCGTGATTACATTACCGGCCGATTCGGCTAGTACTGCCTGCGGAGACGACGAATGACATTGCACTTTCACAGAGAAGTAGACCGATTGATAGATGATCTGATTTCCTTTGGGGAGCAGATTGAGGACCAGTTGAGCGAGTCTATAGGTGCACTAATGGAGCGGGATATCGAAGCTGCGAAACGTGTTATCAAGAACGATGCGGACATGGACCAGATCGAGGTTGAGATGGAAGAAGAGTGCCTGAAGCTGCTGGCACTGCATCAACCCCTGGCCAATGACCTGCGTCAGATTGTTTCGATATTGAAAATGAACTGTGATCTGGAACGGGTAGGTGACCACGCCGTCAACATTGCCGAGCGGGTACTGGACCTGGATGCGTTGCCACCGATTGATATACCGAAAAAAATTCTGGCGATGTCCAAGCAGGCCCGCTTGATGCTGCGTATCAGCTTGCTATCATTTGTTGAGTCAGACCAGTTGCTGACGCGGGGGGTCTTTGAAATGGATGACGAGGTTGATGCGTTCCAAAAAGATATTTTCAGGCAGCAAGTCAAGGCGATTGAGAAAACCCCTGCTGAAGCCGAGCAGCGCATCCTGTTGTTGTCGATATGCAAGCAACTCGAACGTATCGGTGACCTCGCTTCGAATATTGCCGAGGACGTGGTGTACCTGATGTCCGGCGATATCATCCGCCATGCCGGGCATGAGTCTGACGTTTAAAATAACAGCATGTTGCAGCAGGATGCCCCGGAAGCACAGCCGGTTCTCGCGGGGTACAGGCCGAAATAAATAGTCGCTTAAGATAACAATAATAATTTTTAAATAAATCAGGGCCGCGTACGCGGCCCTTTTTTATATCGAGGTCCAGATCTGCCAGTTCACGAAGTTGTTATTAGCCTGTAGCAGAATATGGCGTGTCACGAGAATGTAATAGAAGTTAAATAATAATGTCATGTCTCCTCTCTACCATTGCCCGGCAATTGCAGAAGGTTATTTCTATTTTATTCCTTAACAGGAGGTTTTTGTGTATCACAAACTACGCTTGCCATTACTTCGTAGCGCTCTGCTTTGTACCGCCAGTGCTATTTCGCTTCCCGCTATTTCTGCTGATGATGCATTAATGGACCTTGTCAAGGTGCTGCGTGACAAGGGCACAATCACGGATACGGAATACCAGGTGTTGAAAGATGCCGCCTCTGCTGAAAGGCAGTCAGACGAGACTGTTGAAAAGGAAGAAATAAAGCAACAGGTTGCCGAGGCGACCAAAGATACTGTCAAGGTCAAGACAGGGAGTTCCGGTCTGAAAGTTGAGTCACAAGACGGAGAATTCAAGTTTCAGATTGGTGGTCGTGTGATGGTAGATGCGGCTGTGTATGACAAGGATAAGACCAGTCTTGGTACGGGTGCAGAGATACGCAGGGCAAGGTTGTTTGCCAAGGGAACGGTATACAACGACTGGTTCTACAAGGCGCAGATAGATTTTGCCGGCAACGAGGTCTCACTCAAGGATGTGTATATGGGTTACCAGGGCTATGATCCTGTCAAGATCACTATAGGTAATCACAAGGAACCATTCAGTCTGGAAGAGCAGACCAGTTCTAAATATATAACCTTTATGGAAAGGGGTTTACCCAATGCGTTTTCTCCCGGTCGTGATACCGGTATTTCTGTTAGTAGTCATGGAGAGAAATGGGGTGCACGAGCCGGCTACTTCTTTGATGGGGTAAAGAATGATAACTCGCCTGATGCCCAGGGTTGGGGGGTTACCGGGCGTGCACACTTTGCTCCGATAGCGGAACAGGAGCGCGTTATTCATGTTGGTGCGGCTGCGAGTTACCGTGGAGATGGCGGGAATGATATTCGTTTCCGGGAACGGCCGGAATCCCATGTAACCAGTACCCGGCTGGTGGATACGGGCACGATAGATGGCTATTCACACCAGACATTACTCGGGGCAGAGGCGGCGGCGGTGTTTGGGCCGTTCTCTGCGCAGGGTGAATACATTCAAACCAGTATAGATGTGGATAGCCCCGGTTCAGATCTGGATTTCCGTGGCTGGTATGTCTTTGGCAGTTACTTTCTGACCGGCGAACACCGGCCCTATAAAGCCAGTAGTGGTACTTTTGAACGTGTAAAGCCCAAGAGTATTGTGGGCAAGGGTGGTCACGGTGCCTGGGAGCTGGCGGCCAGGTATAGCAGTATTGACCTGCAGGATAGTGGTATTGATGGTGGTGAAGAAGACGATATTACGGTGGGTTTGAACTGGTACGCGACCCCAAACATTCGCTTTATGGCGAACTATATTCGCGCCTCGACCGATCCCACGTCTGTTGTGAAGTACGCGACAGCCGGTGACGAGGATGCCAACATTTTCCAGCTTCGCGGGCAGGTCGATTTCTAGGTTAACAAGGGCTGGTTACGTATTTGAATATGTAGCCAGTCCCTTTTGAGTTCGTTAGACAGGT
>JAQBDO010000395.1:0-2937 GCA_032124375.1 Gammaproteobacteria bacterium | reverse complement strand
AAGCTATCCCCGCTAACCATCAGTAAAGGGATCAGTACCCTTTTTGGCATCCTGACGTATATTCGTTTTAAAAGGGTACCGACCCCTTTTGTGGTGTTAAAAGGGTACCGACCCCTTTTGTGCTGCGGGTATTGTACTGGTAGCGGCTTGCAAAAAAGGGGACGGCTACATTTTCTGATTACATTTGAAAATTGTATCCGGCCCCTTTTCCGATTCGAATCTGACTTTACAGATCTCCCCTACTTCCCACGCCAATGCAGATGGTAAAGATCATGGCGCCGGTCGCGCAGGTTTTTCACCGTGCCGCTGTTTCTTGCCGTAATCAGGGTTTCCGGGCGCAAATCCGCTATTGCCACGGTTTCCACGTTGGGGGTCGTATCCGCGGCGATGCCGTCGCGGGCAAACGGGAAATCGCACGGGGTCAGGATACAACTCTGTGCATACTGAATATCCATATTAGAGACATTCGGCAGGTTACCGACATTACCCGACATGACCACGTATATCTGGTTTTCAACCGCACGGGCCTGGCAGCAGTAACGCACGCGCAGGTAACTTTGCCGTTCATCAGTACAAAACGGAACGAACAGTATCTGAATGCCCTGGTCCGTCAGGTGCCGCGCCAACTCCGGAAATTCCGCGTCATAACAAATCAGCACACCGATCGGCCCGCAGTCCGTTTCGATGGCATTGAGCTTGCTGCCGCCCTCGATATTCCACCAGTACTGCTCGTTCGGTGTCGGGTGGATCTTGGGCTGTTCGTGGACAGCGCCATTGCGCAGGAACACGTAGGAAATATTCTCCACCCGCCCCGACTCCACCCGTGTCGGGTGTGACCCGCCAATGATATTGATGTTGTAACGCAACGCCATGTCGCGCATCGCCGCTGTGAAGCGCGGCGTATACTGGGTCAGCGCCTCAATGGATTTGGCAGGCGTGAGCTGCTGATCCTCGATGGATAACAGTTGCAGGGTGAACAGCTCCGGGAAGACAACAAAATCACCCTTGTAATCGGCCACCACGTCGACAAAGTAGGCGACGATCTCCATAAACTCCTCGAACGAACTGACGCGCCGCTGCATGTACTGCACGGTGCCGACGCGCACGGTATCCGGCATACGTGCACCGTAGCGCCTGGTCCTTTCAGCCGCCTGTGTGTCCGTGACCTTGGGATTGCGCCAGACGAGATGCACGCCGTAGCCCATCGACTGGTGATCAATCTCCAGGTAGCCCGGAATGATACCGATGACGTCGAATTCATTACGCAACTGGAAAGACAGCACCGGGTCACGCACTTGTTTCGCCTTGACGGCCTCAACATAAGCCTCAACAGTGCCGTATTTCCTGATGCGTTTGGCGAGCGTCGGCAGACGGCCGGCGAAGACAATACCCTTCAGGGCAAGTGACTGGCAGAGTTTCTTGCGTTCGTTATACAGGCGTTGCCCGAGCCGGTAACCCTGGAAATCCGGATCGACGCAGACCTCCATCCCGTAGAGCCAGTCGCCTTCGGGATCATGGCGTGACGCATAGCCGTTACCCGTGATTTCCACCCAGGTGTGAGGCTTCAGACCGATCTCCTCGCTGATGCGAAAGGTGGCACAGTAACCGACCACCTTCTCGTCCAGCAGAACAACGAACTGACCTTCGGGAAAATTGTTGATCTGGCCGGTGATCGCACCTTCCGAATAAGCGCTAAAACCAGACCCGACATATGCGCGGGCCGACAGCCCTGTGATCTCCGGCACATCGGAGGTCCGCGCATTGCGAATGCTCAGTTTACTTGACTGATTGGAAAGCTTGCTGCTCATAGATAGTTACCGTTTGAAGTCCTGGGTTTCTGAGTGCTTGAAGAATGGACGCTATTGTCAGGCGTCATACTGTTTGTATCCACGATTATTCTGTATACCCGTGTTTGTAATCAAAGAGGCAGAATACATGAAATCCTGGATGTGTCTGCACTTGCACGCTGATTCAAGTACTCTGACACCCTGGACTGTTTTTTCGGTTTGAATGTACCCGAGCCGGAATAAAGGTTGTCAGCGGACATGATTGGCTTATATTAACGGTAATTGTGTTTTGCACCCTTATCATCCGGATCCGGGTGCCCTGCGGGAAGGACGGACCATGATGCAGCTCGAGCAAAAATTCATTCAAGCGCTGCATGCGCTGCGACATCATCGCCTGCATGCCCCGCAAAGACCCATCCACGAGGTCTATCAGTCGTCGACGATCAACGCCCTGCTGGAAGGCGTCTACGACGGCGATATGACCTACGGCCAGCTCAGGCGGCATGGGGACTTCGGTATCGGAACCTTTAATGCCCTCGATGGAGAGATGATCGGCTTTGACGGTCGTTTCTGGCAGATCACCGGGGACGGGCGCGCCCATCCCGTACCGGACGACTATCAAACGCCGTTCGCCACGGTATTATTCTTCAACCCGCGCATTCAGCAAACGCTTGATGGCCCGCTCGATTTCGCCGGCCTGTGCAGGTTACTGGACGGCGAACTCGCGAGCGCCAACCTGTTCTACGCAATACGTCTTGATGGTCGATTCCGCCACGTTCGCACCCGCAGCGTACCCCGGCAAGCGAAACCGTATCCACCACTCACCGCTGTCACGGAAGACCAGCCGTGCTTCGATCTGCATGAGGTATCCGGGACGCTGGCGGGGTTCCGGTTCCCGGAGTTCGTGGAGGGCATGAACGTGCCCGGTTACCATCTGCATTTCCTGAGTGAGGACCGCCGCGCTGGCGGGCATGTGCTGGCGCTTGAACTCGAACACGGCCGGCTCGCCATCGACGATACCTCGGATTTTCACATCGAGTTACCGACCGACGGGGCTTTTCTCGCGGCCGAACTCGGCGGAGACCGGACCGAAGAGGTCAAGAAGGTCGAGAAATAGCAAGAAGGGAAGCAGATGGTGTCAGAGCAGAAT
>JAQBDO010000394.1:0-5339 GCA_032124375.1 Gammaproteobacteria bacterium | reverse complement strand
GGATCGCAACCTTGACACTACCGGACAACCCACGCTGAGTGGAGACTTTGAAGCGGTGGTTATTCGTCATTCTTCTTGGCGCGGCGTCAGTCATGGCAGTTGACACGGGGACTGATGTTGAGCCTGCACTAGAGGCATCTCCCGCGAACACGGCATCGGCTGATACTGAACAGTGCTCGGCCCTTATGCTACTGGCAACCAATAAAAGGCACACACTTTGGAGATATCATTGATGACAAACGTAAAGCGCATCTGTGCAAAAGACGTAATGAAGACAGGCTACGGCACCATCGACAGCGGGGCGACCATCAAGGAGGCCCTTAACGAGATGAAGAGGTTGCAAACCAACGTTCTCGTCGTCAATAAAAGGGACGAGCATGACGAGTACGGTCTGTTACTGTCATCAGATATTGCGCGACAGGTGCTGGCCAGGGACAGGGCTCCCGACCGGGTGAATGTTTATGAAGTCATGACCAAACCAGTAGTCTGCATCGACCCCGACATGGACATCCGTTATTGTTCGCGCCTCATGTCCTCGCTGAACCTGTCGCGCATTCTGGTCGTAAAGGATAGAGTCCTGCTTGGCACGGTGAGCCCGAGTGCCCTGATACTGGATGGCTTGACTGCAATCGAGGCAGGTGATTGATTACCCCGATTTCACCGGGTGAAGGCGATTGCTATTTATGCGGCTACAGGCAACCGTATTGGTTGCGGCAAGGGGATATCCAGCGGAAATTGTTGAGAGAAGCGCAGTGGATGGTGGGTTTATCGGCGATATCTGCGGGCGCTTCACCGTGGCGCCGGGGACAAGTTGATGACTACGCAGAGTGCTGCCGGATTCCTGATGGTCCTGCAATCAATGCGAATTATTGCGGTTATCTTGCAGGCTGTTTGCCACTGGCAGGATGGCTTCCGAAATCCCGGAAGCCGTTGTTACAGCAAGCTGTGTGACTCCGAGTATCTTCCGGGCCGCCAGAATCCAGAACGGGCTAATGATCAGTGATAGCGCAATCACCGTGATCGTATACTGGTAAGCGACCCCGCTGATAATGCCGCCCCTTAGTCCAACAGCTGCCAGTACAAAAGCAAACTCACCGATTTGCCCGAGCATCGCACCTGCATACATGCTTTCCCGCCAGCGATATCCGAGAAGACGCAGAATTATTCCATTCAGCAAGGTATTGCTTGCAAGGACGACAGCGACTAACAGTGCAACCTGTATCGCATGCGAGATAATGAACGACACATCAACCAGCAGTCCGACAGAAACAAAAAACAGGGCAACAAAAATCACCCTGAATGGCTCCAGGGAAAGATGGACCCACTGCGTTTCTCGCGCGGATGTGACTAAAATGCCCGCAGCAAAGGCGCCAAGTGCGGTTGAGAGATACGCCATGCCCGTTAACAGGGATAGACCAAGACAGATAAGCAATGCCGCGAATACCTGCAGTTCGGGATCGCTGCGGAGGAGATGTCCGAAGGGCAAGTGAAACGAGTCCCGCGATAGCACCCATATCAACACCGAGACAATCACGACTGATCCACTGATCTGCAGGCCGAGTTGACTCCAGCTCGGTGTTTCACCTCCAAATAATCCGATAATGATCAACATAGGGATGACAATCAGGTCCTGCACCAGCAAAATCCCGAGGATGTCCTGCCCTTCCTGCTTGTAAAGCTCCCCTGAATCGCGCAGCAGTTTTACGATTACAGCCGTGCTGCTGAGGCTCGTGACAAACCCTAACAGTACAATCCTCTCCATCGGCCAGCTGAACCACAGGCCTATCGGAATGACCAGGGCAACGCTAAGTGCGACCTGCACCAGTGTGCCGACCACGGCAATACGCCATACCGAAAGGAGCTGCCGTGGCGCCACCTCCATGCCGACGAAGAACAGCAGCAGGACGACGCCAAAGCCACCCAGCCGGGCGGCGAGCTCCGAATCCGTCAGCAGGGAAAAGCCGGAAGGTCCGATTGCGACACCGGCGAGCAAGTAACCAATCACCTGCGGTTGTCGCGCCAGTTGCAGTGACAAGCCGATGAGCAGCACAATAGCGATGATTGAAACCAGCGTTGGCAATATGGGATCAATGTGCATGCAATGGCATTCCTGCTATGTAGGGTAGCAATTGTGGGTTGCGAATGCCTGCTTGCACCGCTGTTCAAGGCTGGCAGCGAGTATTCGCAATCAGGATGATAAAGCAGGCAAGTATGCTTTAAAACAAGGCGCTTCATCCAGCAGGATTGCAAGGCCAAATTCATTCGGCCGGCAGCGTTTCATCCGGTATCCCTTGCGCAGACTGGACCCGGGATTTGACAATCGTGTTCATCAGAGGAGCACCGGAGATTTATCCTGTCCTTGCAGTATATGGGTTCTATTGTTTACGCATGACATGCTCGCCACCGTTTACGTCTGCATTCAGGCTGCTTCAGGTACTGCCCGGAGTCTGTCTCTGGATGTTCTTGACAGCACCCCGGCATCTACTCCAGAGGACAGCAGGACTCAGGGGGCAAGGCAGGATATCTCCCGTACCGAGGCGTTGCTTGCAGCCTTCAATCGCCAGACCGATGCCCCTTGGGACTGCAATCGAACGCCCTGTCAGGACCGGCGACTGGATTGTGGTGGGGAACACTGAAGGCCATGTACGGAGAATCAGCATTCGCCCAACGCAGATTGAGACCTATGACCGTGCCGACGTGAGTGTGCCCAACTCGGAGTTGATTTCCAGCCAGGTGACCAACTGGATGTTCAACGATCCCTGGTGCCGTGTTACCGTAGCGATCGGTGTCGCCCCTGGCACGGACGTGGAGCAACTGCGCGAACTCCTGCTTCAGGCCGCCATGAACCATACCCTCGTCATTAAGGATGGCGCGAAGGTTAACCCCCTAAGGTGCTGTGCCGTAGTTTTGGTGACAGCTCGCCAAACTTTGACTCTTCAGGAAAATTCGTGGGCTGGTAGATTCTTAACTCCCTCTCCCTCCGGGAGAGGGTTGGGGTGAGTGAACCTCAATTAAAGCGGTCCTTATCTGCTCGAGCACGACCTGAAGTTCCTGCATGACCTCATGGTTCCAAAAACGCATAACCCGATACCCCATGGCTTCCAGTCGGACAGTTCGCCTGGCATCGTAGACCACCTGATTACTGTATGGAAGTTGCCGGAAAAGACCACCGTGTCTCGGGAGTATGCCGATTGTGGTTAATAGAGGTAAGAGGAATGCCCGCAGAACCAGCAGGGCAGTGAAGAATAGTGACCGTGGCTTGAGTTATCGAACCCCGGATCAGACGCGCAAGCGTGATGGCGTGACGGGTGCCACACATACAGTGGTAATATCAGAGCTGTTATCTGTAATGATGACTAAAGAACGAGAGCCGCTATTCGGGTGAGAGAAAATGACTGGATCTTTAAAAAAGTCTTCAAAAAAATCGGGTTTGCCACCGGGTTCACTTGTTCATGTGGGTGACGTTCTGGAAGCTGTAACCAGAATATCAGTGATTGATTACGACAAGAAAAACATTGAAGAGCAGCAGATTCAGTCTGCCGATGAACTTCTTAAATACAAGGATAGCGATACCGTTACCTGGGTGATAGTCGAGGGCTTAACAAACGTCGATGTCATAGAAAGTATTGGAACAATGTTTGGCATACACCAACTGGTACTCGAAGATATTCTGAATACTCAACAGCGGCCCAAATTCGAGGAATATGACGACTACCTGTACATTGTCCTCAAATGCCTGCTGTCTGCAGATGAAGACTTCACTGTTGCCTATGAACAGGTAAGTATTTTGCTCCTCAGAAATTTTATTTTCGTGTTCAAGGAAAAAGCTGATGATCTTCTTTACCCTGTTCAGCAAAGAATCAGAACCAGTAAGGGTCGCTTCAGGAGTCTGGGGACAGATTATCTTGCCTACGCGATTCTGGATACTATTGTTGATCAAAACTTTATTCTCATGGATGTGCTGGATGACGCTATTAACACGCTTGAAAGCAATTTAATAGGTCATGAGTCAGGGCAAGATATGCTGAATACGATCCAACGGCTTAAAAGGGAAATAATCAGCATTAGAAGACATGTTTCTCCAGTAAGGGAATTGATAGCCGGCATGCTTCGTAGTGAGTCTGAATTGATTCACGAGAAAACACAGATATACCTTAGAGATGTGTCTGACCACTCAATACGTGTAGTAGAATCAATAGAGTCACACAGGGATATATTGTCAGGCCTGTTGGATATCTACATCTCCGGCGTTAGTAATAAAACGAATGAGGTGATGAAGGTGTTAACTGTATTCGCTTCGATTTTCATACCGTTGACTTTTCTGACCGGCATATTCGGCATGAACTTTGAGTATATGCCTGAGCTTAAATGGAAATGGGCATACCCTGCCCTGTGGGTTGTGTTTATTACGATTCCCGCTGTATTGCTCGTTTATTTCAAAAAGAAGAAATGGCTTTAACGCCAGGACATATGTATACCAGCGGTGCGCTTTGGCTCCGTCCAGTGAGCAGGTTTGTATAACCGAAACCGCCGGCTTTAGCTGGTGGAGTATTCACTGGCACGTGGAGATGGTACCTCGGCCATGCTGCAATCCCCGGGCAGGCGCACCTTGCCCATGATGACATTCATGCGATCAGAGCAAGCGTCAATAAAGAGTTGGTTCCGGGTTCGTAGCGATTCAAGGACAGGATTGAACGGGTGTGCAAGCGACGCGTGAGGCCCGGCAAGGCAGGCAGACCCGGAGACACCGTCAAGAGCTGAGGCATATCAGAGAGAATTGTTCTCTGACCCGAATGGCGCCAAGCTAAGGCCGTTTGGCACTGTCTATCAATCAGTTAGCTCAGTGGCAACGCGGATCTACGAGAAGCTGCTTCATGCTGAAAAGCTTAACTTGGCGCCATTCGGTACTGACCCCTTTGACCATGGCACGGTGAGTCCGAGTGCCCTGATACTGGGTGGCTTGACTGCCATCGAGGCAGGCGATTGATCACCCCGATTTCACCGGGTGAAGGCGCCTACCAGGATGAATCCGGATAGATTATTACTCACCCCCAGGGAGCAAATAAGATCTGCTGAGCAACCCTGTCGTTCGCTGATCGCTTACTGTTGAACAGGCGGGTACGTTACTGCAATTTCAATCCACGTTCCGGGATCCAGCGCGTCGCATGCTTCAAGCTGCAAGAGGATCCTGAGTTGCGTGGGCCAGGAAAACCGGATTTCACCACCAGGCTGCAAACACCCGGTTTTTAACTCTTCCGGCCCGACGTTGTGGTTGGTGTACTAACCCTGGATACTGATCACTTGACATATTCCCCCACCTTCAGTCAGGCCTATAGTAA
>JAQBDO010000393.1:0-4098 GCA_032124375.1 Gammaproteobacteria bacterium | reverse complement strand
CAAGTTGATTCTGATCGAGAATTCCCTTGATATGTGTGAGCATGTTTAGTCCTGCAAGTGCTGGCTGGAATGCGTTAAAATAATGGCTGATGTTTCATTGCTATCAAGAATAAGGCTATCCGTATGATTTTAAAAGTTGTTGTTGACGACCAGACCTATCCGATTACCGTACCTGAAGAGATCCTTTCGGAGGCCGGCGACTTTTTTAACAAGATTGACAGGGATATGGACAACGGTTGGCAGATGAGTCGCGACTGGGTTGAGAAGCCGAACCAGGAGCAGCGTTGTCAGATTATCGGTGACAAGATGCTGACTGCGATGCAGAACGATAACAGGCAACTAATGGTGTTGCTGTCTGCCTATGTGCTGGCGCGCGTACCGGGTGCCTCGGCGCTGCATATTGATACCAATGGTGAAATGCTGGAGACCGAACTGGTCGTCGGTTAAGTCCACTTGGCTGACCTGTTTACACTGACTGTACCGTTAGTGATTCGCTATTCGGATAATACCCGGCATGTGATGCTGGGATGTTTTCGTCATCCGGACGGGATTGTGTATGTTCGTCCATTCTGGGACAGGCTGCCCGGCATGGAAGGTATCCAGCTTGCGAGCGGAAATGTCCGGGGAGAGGGCCCATGGAAAGTCGGTGATGCCGTCATAACCGTACTGGGTTGCCAGGGAACAAACCCGCAGCAGGCGGCAGAATTTTCGGATTGGAAGTTTGAGCTTGAGCAGCGTGGTGAGTGCTATCCGACGCGGGATGAATTGAGGGCGATTGCACGAGAGCAAAAAATATTGCCTTGAATTATTAAGGGGTACGCTGCGCTTTACTGATCCTGCATAAGCCATGAATTTTTATTTAAATACTCTTAATGCAGGTTGGGTAAAGGAACAAAGTAACGTACCGCACAATGGGTTGGGCAGGTGTGTCTGCTGGCTGTGCTGCGTCTGCACTCAATCCACATAAAGCACTTTGCTCATCTTTACATGCGGGATGCTATTGAAGAGCACCTGCCCGGTCCCCTCTGCCTGATAGCCCTGTTTGTGGTAGAACCGCAGCGCATGTTCTCGCGCTTCCAGCACGATACGGGCCGCGCCCAGTTCAGCTGCCTTGCTTTCCAGCGCCTGCAGTAACAATGTGCCAGCTCCCCGGCGTTGCTGTGCTGTCTCCACAGCCATGTAGCGAAATTGTGCCTCGCGTATATTGTTAAAATGCAGCCGTCCGACTGCGATGACGTCATGATCATTTTCAACGACCATCAGGTGATGACTGGTTTGTTCCAGTTCATCCTGTTCGCTGCCACGGGGCTGGTTCCAGGGCGCACGCAGGATCTTCCAGCGCAGTTCGTAGTAGCGTTGATACTCGTCGGCAGTCGATGGTTCAATGACCTTCATGGCGCAGAGGCTGATCAGGCGAACACCACCCAGGTCGTTGCGATGTATTTCACACCTTGCTTGAGGGTGGCACCGCGGTGCTCATGTGTCCAGAAGGGTGGGAACAGCAGCAGCTTTCCGGCCTGCGGTTTTATCTGTACGTGCTGATGCGAGAATTCGGTTTCACCGCCCGGTCCGGCCACATCGTTCAGATACCAGACGGCGACCAGTTGCCGCTGGCTGAAGTCGTGACTGCCACCATCGATATGCCAGTGATAGAACTCGCCCGGGTTGGTGCGTTGTATGGCATAGCCGCTGTCTTTAAAAGGACCCTTGAAAAAGGGATAGGTCTCGCGAAATTCATGGATGGCCTGCCCCAGTGAGCGGAACAGTTCACGGTCAATATCCTTCCAGTGCTGCTTGCCGCTGACCACCAGATCGGTCGAGCGCTTGATGCTGGTTTCCTGTTGCACCGTTTGTCCGACACGCCCGGCATACTGATCGTCAGGGTTTGCCTCAAAGCGGCGGATCATTTCGTTGCAGATATCAAGGGGTAATGCTTTTTGTTTTTCAAAGATAAAGGTATGTGCCTTCACTTCTGTCAGCGTTTGTAACGGCGGTTTTCCTGAAGGTGGTGGAGTGGACATGCAGGTGTTTTATCGCTGCAGGTTACAGGGTGTTTGCTTTGATGAGGGAGATCAGTGCCTGCTGGCTTTCGTGGCCCTGTTGCCGGTATATCGCAAGCATCTTTTCGGCCAGCATTTGCCAGTGTGCAGCAGCTTCATCGGTCAACGCTTGAAGCGCCCGGGTATTGCCGGTGACCGTCCATATTTCATAGGCAGCCAGCAGTTTCGGGAACAGCTCCTTGCGCATATGTGCCATGTTCGCGATGTAGAAATGCAGTGAAGCAGCATTGTTACGGGCCAACAGGCCGGGGAGCGTTGACAGGGCGTCGGCCAGGTGGTCGCGAACAGAACGCACCATAATTTCAGCCTTGCTGTGAGGCAGGGTGGCGAGCATGGCTTCCCATTCACTGCCCAGCAGTTCGCCGGCTTTAATTTCACCGATCTCGTGCAGTTTTGCCGACTGCAGTTCATTGTCGGTCATGGCATCGAGTGATGGTTCGACCGCGTTGTCGAAATCATAGTAGTTCAGCGCCTGTTGCATGGCAGTGAGCGGTTTATTCCAGCGCCATTCCTCAACCTTCTCCCACAACATGCGGCGCAGGGATTCGCGTCGCACGAAGATGGTCCTGCCAAGACTCATAGCCGGTGGCGAGGCGAGGTCACGCGCATATTCCTTGCCGGTTACGATCAGTGTGTAGCCGTCGTGTGTCTCGCGTGATTCCAGTGCGCCGAGGTAAAACATCGGTTTCATGTTGCGGCCATAGCCGCTGCTGTAGGCGTAGCCCAGTTTGTTGAGCGCGTGGTTAATGGTTTCTGCATCGAATGGATCATGCGCCATGCCCTGTACCGGGACTTGTTCGAAGTCATTCTGTTGCAGTGACTCCCAGTGACTTTCCCTGCGGCTCAGCCAGTGGGTGAGTTCCTCATGCGAGAGGTTCTGATCGAATGGAATGCTGTGTTCCCAGCGGAAGTATTCGCGCATCTTCAGCAGGTACACACAGAGTGTGTAGTCTGTGGCATGTCTGGCGTCCGCTATGTGGCAGTTGGTGCGTACCGCTTCGAGTGTCAGCAACAAGTCGCTTGTTTCGACGGCGGTAGCAGATGTGACTGTATGAGCAGGAGCTGACACGCGGATAACCTTGCTGAAACCATTGATAATTCCATGCTAGCATGCGTTCCTGATTGTCGCTACATTGAGGGTAATTTACAGTGAGAAATCCTTGCTGTAGGACGGGTAAAGGAGCAACGCGACGTACCCGTCATGGATTGAGTGGCAACTTTGATGGGTACGCTTCGCTTTACCCATCCTGCAGATCACTTCCCGGGGGATTTTAGTGAGAGTTAAAAGTAAATGGAGTAACAAGGGCAGAGAGCGCAGTATTTTCGAGGTTGGCGGTGCGGCTGCGTTTATTCTCTGGCGTATTGCCCAGCAGGGGTTGTTGAATCTTGAAAATGAAGGTTTCCAGACGGACACGCGTTCACAGCGTATGGATGTGATCTCGGAGTTTCTTGCCTTTCTGCTGCATCTGGCGGATCGCAAAAAGTCAGAGTCGCTCGATGCCAGTGAGCGGCAGGAGTTCATTGCCTCGCTGGCAAAGCACCTGGCGAACACCATGCAGGAAAACCGTGCTGATGTTGAAGGTGAGGGTGACTATCGGCGGCCGTTGATAGAGCTGATCAATGAGCGCGGCGCCAACTACGCCGAGTGTCCTATGCCGGATGGGGAGCCGGGCTACGCGATGAAGCGCTATTTTGGCGAGTGTGTGACTGCGGTGATGGGTGAAAAAGACAACAAGTGGATAACCGATCAGGTGATGGATGTCGAAGTGCCGGAAGCCCTGCCACCATTGAACAAGGCATTAAGAGAGCTGTTTGGTTCTGCCCCGGCATAAGGCACACACACAAAAAAGGCGGGTCACCCCGCCTTTTTTATGCGTCAACCGGGGGCTGCTATTTTTTCCAGTTGTCGAAGTTATCCATGTTGTGGTCCTTGCCATCTTCGTAGCCGGCTGAATAGGCCTCGTTAACGCGTTGTTCTTCACGTTCCGGGTTTAGCAGGTAACCACCCTGCCAGCCCTGCACGTATTCAGGGTCAACA
>JAQBDO010000392.1:0-3323 GCA_032124375.1 Gammaproteobacteria bacterium | reverse complement strand
GGTGTGCCAAGGAGGGGGTACCTGCCAGTGAAAAATATTCTCGTGGCTATTGATAGTTGTGATAACACATCCATAGCTTCACCCATAATAGAGAAAGTCCTTGAATTGGCCCGCGCCTTTTCAAGTATGGTGTGGGTTATTCATATTGTCCCGGATATGCACCAACCTGCTCCCTTTAATATTGATAGCAAAGTGTTACGCCGGGAGGTCGCTGCTGAGTTATGCAATGAACATGATTTTCTGCAGCATCTCGCGCAGTGTCTACGGGATCGTGGTATTGATGCCAAAGCTCTCCTGATTGAGGGCGCGACAATTAAAACGATACTGAAAGAATCTGACCGACTGGATATCGATCTAATTGTTTTAGGATGTCATAGACATGCCCTGCTGTATGGTGTCTTAACAGAATTTACGGAAGAAGGCATTCTGAGCGAATGCCCTCGCCCGATAATGTTCATCCCTATGCCTGATCCATGAAAAGGCAATTGAATTATTGATTGCATGACGGGAACGGTATGTATTGCTGGCGGGTTCAATCGCTGAGCAAAGGATTGCTCTAATCAGATTTCCCGACACGGATTATGTCGCATAAAAGTGTGACGTTATAACAGCATTGAGGGTCAATTTCTTTACTGTCTCCAACGCCAACCGGGGCCTTGTCTGCGCATTCTTAGTGCAAATACCATTTCGTCAACGGAGATACGCCCGTCTCCATCGAAATCGATTTGCTCGAAGCCCAGTATCTTTAACATCCGGTGAGCTGGTTGGCCTGATTGTCTATGGCGTTCTTCAAAATCCCGATAAAACACCTCGTACTCTTCCCGGCCAAGATAGCCATCACCATCAATATCGTGCACAGAAAACTGAACGGGCGAGGCAGGGCTCCGGGAATCGTCGCTGGATGTTGCAATCGCAGACGATGATAGTGTTACGACAGCAAACAACAGCCAAACTTCACCCCGTGCCATTCTTGCCATTTTCCGGATACCCCCCAGATATAACATACTATAGCTTATCGTTTACTTGTCTTCTCCAGACTCTTCAGGTAGTCAACCAATTTACCAAGCTCGTCATCGGAGATAGTGAAACGGTGTGCGGGAGACGCATCAGCTCCGAATAGTTCCGGAATCCTGTCTGGCGCCGTTCGAAAAGGCTTCGAACCTGTCGCATGGCAATAGGTACAATTATTTTCAAACACTGCTTCACCTGATGCTGTGTTTCTTTCTGCAGTAATATCCCCAGGCGCCTGTTTTGGTAATAGCGTGTCGTAAAATCCGCCTCTATCCCAAAATCCCGGTTCTGAACACCCTAGACAGGGATGCCCCGACTCGATCGGAAAACTGGTACCGTCGTTCCACCTGGTGATGGCACAGGCATTATGAGTCAAGGGCCCCTTGCAACCGAGTTCATACAGACACCACCCTTTCCGGGCACCCTCATCGTCGAAGCTTTTTGCAAATTTCTTTTCTTCGAAAAAATGCAGGCGCGAACATCTCTCATGAACTGTATTGCCATAGATTGCCAGAGGCCGACCCAGGTCATCAAGTGCAGGGAACCGATTAAACATCAAATAGTGTGCAAGAGTACCACTGATGGCGGTTGGTAGCGGTGGACAGCCGGAAACGTTAACCAGCGGTTTGTGTGCAATCATTCCTCGTTCCATCAATTCGCTTACGCCGACCGCGCCGGTCGGGTTGGGATCGGCTTTGGGTAATCCACCAAAGGTTGCGCAGGTTCCGACAGCTATAATCGCAGCAGTATCCTGCGCGCATGTCTTGAGCATTTCCAGATTGCTGATTCCGGCAATGGTTGAGTAAACACCTCCATCACCAATTGGGATCGAGCCGTCCACGATGAGCAGATACTTGCCGCGTGACAAGCCCATCGCACTTTTTCGTGCAGCCTCTGCTGCTTCACCACTAGCCGCTTGCAGAGTGTGGTGATAATCAAGGGAAATGAAATTAAAAATCAGGTTTTCAATGGCAGGTGCATGTGATCGTGTGAACGATTCTGTGCAGCCGGTGCATTCCTGAAAAGAAAGCCAGATAACGGATTGACGTTTTACTTTCCCCAGTGCCTGCGCCATCACTGGCGCCAGGGAGTTCGGCAACGCCAGAAGAGAAGTCAGTGATACACAGTATTTCAGGAAAGCCCGGCGGCTAATGCCTGCAGCTCGCAATTCAGGCCCGAGTCTAGCTGCGTCGATCATGTGTCAAGACTTCGCCTGTTTCAGTCATTAGTGGTCAGTTCACATACGTCTCTATACCAGAGATTGGCAAATAGACGTCTCCACAGCTTAGTAAGGAAGGGTTCAGTGCCCAGAGGTCTTAAACCAGCCTCAACATTGGCGGCACCAGAGCCTGTTTGGCAGATTTCAGACCTGCCCATCACATTATAGCCCCGCAGACTCAATACATCGCTCACCATTATTCCCTGGTGAATTCACCCAGGTACTTACCGGGTAAGCTGTCAACTGGCTGGATGGGGCTGAGGTCAGGCACTGCATGATCTCTTGCTTGCCCGTAACCCCTGAATCAAGCCAGCAGTCATAATTCGCAGGGGCAATTATGGCAGGCATCCGTTCGTGGATCGGCTGCATAACTTCATTGGACGGCATGACAATAATGGTGCAACTTTCAATGATGTCATCGCTAGCTTCCCAACGATCCCATAGACCAGCAAATGCAAAGACGCAGCTATCACGCATGCGAATATGGTGTGGAACCTTGTTACCATCAAGCTGCTTCCATTCGTAAAAGCCATCAGCGGGTATCAGGCAACGTTGGCGTTTAAATGGTGTACGGTAGGCAGGCTTCTCTGCTACAGACTCGATGCGGGCATTGATAGTTGAATATTTTGACCTGGATTCTTTTGACCACCCGGGTACCAATCCCCATCGTGCCATACTCATTTCCCGTACAGTGTCCGTTTCCCGGATAACAGGAATATCTTGAGACGGGGCGATGTTATAACGAGGCTTTAGTTCGAGTAGCCCGGTATGCTCCAGATTGAATGCTTCTCTTATCCGGGATTCTGCAGTATGGAGGGAAAAACGACCGCACATGGTGGCTTCTTGTAAGCAGGAATTATTTTACTACCCTCAAATGCGGAACTTTCGGCTGGTCAGTTTTCTCAATGCTTCTTTCCAGCATCCGTGATACCACTCGCTCTTGAACATCAGCCAGCATTTTTAGTTCAGCCATGCGCCGGGTATGCTCACCATGGAATTTCTTTTCCTGATCAATTACCAAAATGGTCGCACCAGGGTCTGCAGCAGACTCTTGCAGGGTTCTATTCTTATCAGGTGCGTTGCCGATGCTGCT
>JAQBDO010000391.1:0-2915 GCA_032124375.1 Gammaproteobacteria bacterium | reverse complement strand
CTGGTCGGTGCGGTGGTGGACCTGCTGCTCGGTATCGTCAAGATCCTGGTCGGCACGACCGCGAACTCGCAGGCACTGATTGCCGATGGTGTGCATTCGCTGTCCGACCTGGCAACCGACTTCCTGGTGCTGTTTGCGGCCAAGCATTCCCACCGGGAGGCTGACGAGGAACACCCCTACGGGCACGGCCGTATCGAAACGGTGGCAACCGTAATCCTTGGCGTGGCGCTGGCGCTGGTAGCAATCGGTATTTGTTACGATGCGCTGCAACGCATGCGCGATCCGGAACTGCTGGGTCACCCCGGCGTGTTGGCGTTGCTGGTGGCGCTGGTTTCTGTTGCCTCTAAAGAAATCATCTACCACTATACTGTCAGAGTGGCTCGCCGCCTGCGTTCCAACATGCTGCATGCCAATGCCTGGCACAGTCGCAGTGATGCGATCTCATCCATCATTGTCGTCCTCGGCGTGGCCGGGACCATGTACGGTTTCACCTATCTCGATGCGATCGCAGCGGCTGCCGTCGGCCTGATGATTGCCAAGATTGGCTGGGATCTGCTCTGGCAGAGCCTGCAGGAGCTGATCGATACCTCCCTGGAGGAGGACAAGGTGGCAGCCATTCGCAAGGCGATTCTGGATGTATCGGGAGTCCGCGCGCTGCACATGCTGCGCACCCGCCGCAGTGGCAGCGATGCGCTGGTCGATGTACACATCCTGGTTGACCCGGGTCTCAGTGTGTCCGAGGGGCACATGATAGGAGAGCACGTGCGCACCCGGTTGATCGGAGCCATGGATGATGTGTCCGATGTCACGGTGCATATCGATCCTGAGGATGACGAGGTGGCTTCGCCATGCAGTCATCTGCCGCTGCGGGATGAAGTCATGCGGCGCCTGGAAAAGCGCTGGGCAAAACTCGATCCGGAGCCAGACATCGAGAAGGTGGTCCTGCATTACCTGGACGGCAAGGTGCATGTCGATATCTTCGTGAATCCGGTGGACACGGATGCCGCAGGTAGGAAGAAACTTGCGGGCATGATTCGAAAAACCGCGCGCAAGGTGGATGACATCGGGAATGTGGAGGTGTATTTTCGCTGATCCTGGCGCATCGATTTTGTGCAATATCTTTAGTTATGCACAAAAATGGTGCACGCTATTTGCCGGCGATATTTGTAATACAAGTACAATCAGGCTGTTACGGGCTTTCGGTCGGGTGGCATAATTCGTGCAAATGTAAAGTCCAGAATCGAGAGATTTTTAGTGCGCCGTTGTTCATCCGAGACGGCGTGTGGAATTTTTGCGAAATTTGATCTGGAGGGGTTGTTAATGTCAGTAGCTAAAGTAACCAAAATGATGAAGGACAGTGGCGTCAAGTTTGTAGACCTGCGATTTACAGATACCATCGGCAAGGAACAGCACGTCACAATGCCAGCCAGCCAGGCAACTGTAGATTTCTTCAAGGTTGGCAAAATGTTTGACGGTTCCAGTATTTCCGGCTGGAAAGGCATCAACGAGTCGGACATGATCCTGATGCCGGATACCACTACCGCGGTGATGGATATCTTTACCGACGAACCCACAATAAATATCCGCTGTGACATTCTTGAGCCGACCACGATGCAGGGTTATGACCGTGACCCGCGTTCCATCGCCCGTCGCGCTGAGGCCTACCTGAAGTCCACCAAGATTGCCGACACCGCCTACTTTGGTCCGGAGCCGGAATTCTTCATCCTCGACGACGTCCGCTGGGGCTCTGATATGAGCGGGTCCTTCTGCAAGGTCGATTCCGAGGAGGCATCCTGGAACTCAGAGCGCGTCTTCGAAGACGGCAATATCGGTCACCGTCCGACAGTCAAGGGCGGTTACTTCCCGGTACCGCCGGTTGATTCCCTCCACGACCTGCGTGGCGCAATGTGCCTGGCACTTGAGGAAATGGGTGTCGAGGTAGAGGTGCACCACCACGAAGTGGCAACGGCCGGACAGTGCGAAATCGGCACCCGCTTCAATACGCTGGTACAGCGTGCCGACTGGAACCAGATCCTGAAGTACGTCGTGATGAACGTCGCACACGGCTACGGCAAAACCGTAACCTTTATGCCGAAGCCGATCGTTGGTGACAACGGCAGCGGCATGCATGTACACCAGTCACTGGCGAAGGCTGGCAAGAACATCTTTGCCGGTAACAAGTACGGTGGTCTGTCCCAGATCGCGCTGTATTACATAGGCGGCATTTTCAAGCATGCCCGTGCGCTGAATGCATTCACCAATCCCAGCACCAACAGCTACAAGCGCCTGGTACCGGGATTCGAGGCACCGGTGATGCTGGCCTACTCGGCACGCAACCGCTCCGCTTCGATCCGTATCCCGTACGAACCCAACCCGAAGGGTACCCGTGTCGAGGTGCGTTTCCCCGATCCGACCGCCAACCCCTACTTGGCATTCTCGGCGATGATGATGGCCGGCCTCGACGGTATCAAGAACAAGATCGATCCGGGCGGCCCGATGGACAAGGACCTGTACGACTTGCCAGCGGAAGAGGAAAAGAAGATCCCGACGGTCTGCCATGCGCTGGACCAGGCACTGGATTGTCTGGACAAGGACCGCAAATTCCTGACCGCTGGCGGTGTCTTTAGCGAAGACATGATCGATGCCTATATCAAGCTCAAGATGGCAGACGTTACCCGACTGCGCATGACCACGCACCCGGTCGAGTACGATATGTACTACAGCCTCTGAGCATTACATACACCTGCAGTAGTTCAAGCGCCCCCCGGGGCGCTTTTTTTTGGTGCGCCCAGCATGGGCGCGATCTTGGAGGTGGAAGTCCTCCCGTGAGTTGACCACAGCGAGCGAAGTGAAGCGCAACTGCGTAAGGGTGACCGAGCGTGGGGAGGAAGCGTGGAGTGAAGCCGTGAGCCGAT
>JAQBDO010000390.1:0-3920 GCA_032124375.1 Gammaproteobacteria bacterium | reverse complement strand
CTGCTGGGACGTATGGGTATCCATCTGACGGTCGATGAAAAGATGGATATTGTCGTGGATGCCAGCACCATAAACTCCTTGTATGCACCCTATGAACTGGTGCGCACCATGCGTTCATCCATCCTGGTGCTGGGCCCCATGCTGTCCCGTTTCGGGCGTGCCGATGTTTCCCTGCCAGGTGGTTGTGCCATTGGTTCCCGGCCGGTCAATCTGCATATCAAGGGCTTGCAGGCCATGGGTGCGGACATTAGCGTGGAGAACGGCTATATCAAGGCGCGCGTTGATCGCCTGAAAGGTGCACGACTGATCATGGATGTGGTGACGGTGACCGGTACGGAAAACCTGATGATGGCAGCAACGCTGGCAGACGGTGAAACGGTGATTGAGAATGCCGCCCGTGAGCCGGAGGTGACCGATCTGGCGAATTGTCTCATTAGCATGGGCGCAATCATTACCGGGCATGGCACCGATTCCATTCGTATTGAAGGCGTGGAACGTTTGTCAGGTACCGAGTACAGCGTTTTGCCGGACCGCATCGAAACCGGTACTTATCTGGTGGCCGCTGCGATTACCGGCGGGTGCATCAAGGTGAAGGACACCTGTCCGGATATTATGGATGCGGTGCTGCAGTCACTGCGCGAGACCGGCGCTGAAATCACCGTGGGTAAGGACTGGATAGAGCTGGATATGCACGGCAAGCGGCCGCAGTCAGTCAACATTCATACCGCACCTTATCCGGCATTTCCCACTGACATGCAGGCGCAGTTTACGGCGCTGAATGCGGTGGCAAAGGGAACGGCTACCATCACCGAGACGGTGTTTGAAAACCGTTTTATGCATGTGCAGGAAATGCAGCGCATGGGCGCAAAGATCCAGCTTGAGGGCAACACAGCCATCTGTACGGGTGTGGAGAAACTTGCCGGTGCGCCGGTAATGGCCACGGATTTGCGTGCCTCGGCCAGTCTGGTGCTCGCGGGGCTGGTGGCGGAAGGAGAAACCATCATCGACCGGATATATCACATCGATCGTGGTTATGAGCGCATCGAAGAAAAGCTGTCACAGCTTGGTGCGAACATTCGTCGGGTACCGGATTAGTGCTCCTGCAGTTGTTCTCACCTGTGTCCGCCCCCAAGCTGCGCGCTTGTAAATTGGCGGTTTCTCCGTGAAACTTACCGCCTGTGAATAACGCACTCACCATTGCCCTGTCCAAGGGCCGCATCTTTGAGGAAACCCTGCCGTTGCTGGCGGCAGCCGGTATCGAGCCTGTCGATGACCCGGAAAGCAGCCGTAAATTGATCCTCGATACCAACCAGGATGACGTCAAGCTTGTCATTATTCGTGCCGCCGACGTGCCGACCTACGTGGGTTATGGTGCAGCTGATATCGGCGTGGCCGGCAAGGACGTCCTGATGGAGCATGGTGGTGAAGGTCTGTATGAACCCCTGGATCTGAAGATTGCCCGTTGCCGCCTGATGGTGGCCGGACCGGCAGGCGTGCGCAGTGAGCAAAAACGGCTGCGGATAGCGACCAAATATGTAAAGAGTACCCGGCGTTTTTATGCGGATCGCCAGGAACAGGTGGAAATCATCAAACTGTACGGATCCATGGAACTGGCGCCACTGGTCGGACTGGCTGATCTCATTGTCGATGTGGTTGATACCGGCAACACCCTGAAGGCCAATGGCCTGGTGCCACTGGAACACATTGCCGACATCAGTTCACGTCTGGTGGTTAACAAGGCGGCTATGAAGATGAAGCATGCGCGGATTACCGCATTTGTCGAGAAGCTGAGGGCGGCCGTGGCCGGCTAACACGCTGGTTACTGCCTGCAGGAGCGGGTCGCATCCGCGAAGATTTTTTTGTATAAAGACCAATCGCGGATGCAATCCGCTCCTGCAGTCAATATTATTTTTTTCGAGAATATATGCCTGACATAAAAATATTAAACAGCCAGGATTCCGGTTTTGATGCGGAGCTTGAACGTTTGCTGGACTGGGATCAAACCACAGACCCGGCGGTTGAAGCCGTGGTGCGTGCGGTGCTTGCCGACGTGCGCGCACGCGGTGACGCCGCCGTGATGGAATACACCATGCGCTTTGATCGCTGGCAGGTGGCGTCGGCCGGTGAGCTGGAAATTTCACTGGCGTCCTGTCATCAGGCGCTGGCCTCGCTGGACGCGTCCCGGCGTGTTGCGCTGCAGCAGTCGGCTGCCAGGATACGCGACTACGCCGAACACCAGAAACTGGAGTCGTGGTCGTACACCGAAGCCGACGGCACCCTGCTGGGACAGCAGGTGACAGCACTGGATCGTGTCGGTCTGTATGTGCCGGGTGGCAAGGCTGCCTATCCTTCCTCGGTGTTGATGAATGCGCTGCCGGCCAAGGTTGCCGGTGTCGCTGAACTGATCATGGTCGTGCCGACGCCAGCTGGTGAGGTGAATGATATGGTGCTGGCCGCGGCCAGTATCGCCGGTGTGGATCGCGTATTTGCAGTCGGTGGTGCGCAGGCTGTTGCAGCGCTTGCCTACGGGACTGCAGTGATACCGGCGGTGGATAAAATTGTCGGGCCGGGCAATGCCTATGTCGCGGCGGCCAAACGGCTGGTGTTCGGCAAGGTCGGGATAGATATGATTGCCGGTCCGTCTGAAATACTGGTGGTCTGCGATGGCCTGACGGACCCTGACTGGATTGCCATTGATCTGTTTTCACAGGCAGAACATGATGAAGACGCCCAGTCGATACTGGTGAGTCCGGATGCTGATTTTCTGAAGCGCGTTGCAGCCAGTATTGACCGGCTGTTGCCGGAGATGCCGCGTGCAAACATTATCGAGGCCTCACTGCGAGGGCAGGGTGCGCTCATACAGGTGCGGGATCTGGATGAGGCTGTGGCACTGGCGAACCGGATTGCCCCGGAACATCTGGAACTCTCTGTAGAGGACCCGCGCGCCATGCTTGCGGGTATCCGCCATGCGGGGGCCATCTTTATGGGGCGTTATACCGCGGAGGTACTGGGCGATTACTGTGCCGGGCCGAATCATGTGTTGCCGACCTCGCGTACGGCACGTTTTTCCTCGCCGCTGGGCGTTTATGATTTTCAAAAGCGTTCGAGTCTGATTCATTGCTCGGCCGAGGGCGCCAGCAGGCTCGGGAAAACAGCGGCGATACTGGCGCATGGCGAGGGGCTGACGGCGCATGCACGTTCAGCCGAAGTGCGGATAACGGAGTAGCTGTCGTACCTATACACAGGACATGAAACAGCACTAACCAGTGTCCATCCATAAAGGCTGTAATTTCTCTCGCCAAGACGCAAAGAAAGAAATATTAATATGCTTTTTAACAAGTGCTGGTAACTTTGCGATCTTTGCGTCCTGGCGAGCGTTATTCTTTACGGATAGAAGCTAACTGACCATGCAGGAAAAAATCAACAAACTGATTCGTCCCGAGATCAGGGCGCTGGCGGCCTACCATGTGCCGGAAGCCGGTGACCTGATCAAGCTCGACGCCATGGAAAATCCGTGGTCATGGCCGGACGCCTTGCGCGATGCCTGGCTGGCCAGCTTGAAGTCAGCGGCAATCAACCGTTATCCGGACCCGACTGCCCGTGAGTTACAGCACAGCATGCGCCAGGTGATGGATGTTCCCGACAGCGCTGGTGTGATACTGGGTAATGGCTCGGATGAGTTGATCCAGATGATCATTCAGACCGTTGCAGCGCCCGGGCGGGCCGTGCTGGCGCCGGATCCGACCTTCGTGATGTATCGCCAGATCGCGGGTGTTGCCGGCATGACGTATGTGGCTGTTCCACTGCAGGATGATTTTTCGCTGGACCAGGAGGCATTGCTCGCTGCCCTGGCAGCACATGACCCGGCCGTGACCTTCCTGGCATACCCGAACAATCCGACCGGTAACCTGTTTGCTGCG
>JAQBDO010000389.1:0-4952 GCA_032124375.1 Gammaproteobacteria bacterium | reverse complement strand
CAGTATCCCACTTTTAAAAATCACTTTTTTTACACAGCCTCAGTACATTCGAGACATCGCCAGAAATATCGGGAATAGCAAGGTTGGGTCGACCCCTGCCTTTTAGCGAATTCTTATTTAGAATCAGTCACTGGGTCTCATTACGACCCAGACAAATGGAATGGTCGCCCCTGCTCTAACCGGCATCAAAGTGCCAAAGTGGTGAATGTTTTGAGAAAGAGCACAGCAGTGTGTATCAATCTCATTAGTCGATCAGATTTCACTGGCTGACGGCAGATCGGTGAACAGGCTATTTGACATCCACTCGGTTATGTTGCGAGTCAGAATAGTGTTGCCAACGACTTTGAGGGTTCCGTTCTTGATGGCCTTTTTGTATGTATTGTCGCCCATCCAGACGTCTGCCAGTGTCTTCACGCTAGATGTAAAGTAGACATCTACTTCACGGCCTGGGTCATTCACACACAGGTCGAGCTCCTCGTCTTTTGCCACAAGCCACCAGTCCGGATAGGTATCAATGTCGGTAAAGTGAAACCGGATTACCGTCTCGTTCCCGATCAACTTCTCGGGAACAATACTGCGCTTGAGATAGAGCATGAGCAATTCTACGTCGTAGTCTTTCTCTGTAAGACTGGATCGCGCCCAGCGCATGCCCCAGTCACCCAGCATGCGGATTACCGGAAGAAGCTCCTTGCATGAGTCAGTCGGAAAATATTCATAACCCTTTTGCCCTGGAATTTTCTTTTTCAGGACCAGGCCGTGTTGTGATAGTGACTCCAGTCGTTTCGACAGGATGGTCGGTGAGATCAAGCTCAGGCCGCGCTGTAGTTCATTAAAGCGCGAACCTCCCATCAGGAGCTCGCGGATAATTAATATCGTCCATTTTTCACCAATGACCTCGGTAGCCTTGGCAACAGGACAAAACTGGCCGAATTCCATGGGCGTGCACCTGCAATGAGCAAGACCGGCCAGACATGGGCCGGGAGTATTCACTTCTCAAAATGCCAACTTCGCTTTATGTAGTTGGATACTACACATCCTGCAGTATCGAGCAAGTGAGGATGTTCCCTAACATACTATCTGACGGTCATAACCCGTCACACACTGACCTTTCAGGAGAAATGAAATGACATCAAGTAATGCAATTGAACAGACGAAAAACATCACAAATGGCGTCGACGTTGGCCAGGTCACGGACCTGATCAGTGCGATTGAGTCAAACACCGGATATGCAAGATTTCAGTTTCGGGCGACCAACCAGTGGGTCAATGGCGGCCTGACGCGAAGTCGTATCAAGGAGTTCTACGCCGGGAATGCCGAGGACGCTACCCGCAAACAGCCATTCATCCTCAACTCAGACGAGCCGATGATTGCTGCGGGTCAAGACAGCGCACCGAATGCCATGGAGTATGTTTTGCATGCTCTGGCCTCCTGCCTGACAACATCCCTGGTCTACCACGCAGCAGTACGTGGCATTGAGATAGAGGCTGTTGAATCTTCATACACGGGCGACATGGATGTCCGCGGCCTCTTTGGCCTTTCCGACGACGTGCGCAAGGGCTTCAGCAAGGTCGCAGTCAACATGCGCGTCAAGAGTGAGGCAAGCGCAGAAGAACTCACAGAGCTGGCGTTGTTCTCTCCGGTTCACGACATTATTTCAAATTCGCTGCCCGTAGATTTCAGACTCACGACCTATTGAGTAAAGTTTGTTGGATCAACGGCGCCGGATTTGTTGGTTTGAGCAACGAATCCGGCTCGTTTTTCTTCCAAAACGTGAACCCGAAGGCCACCATGAGGAAACTGATATGAAAGGAAAGATAACCATTAATGCAAAATCCATCTCGCTGTCAAAATGGCGAACCGGTTGTGCTAACCGGGGTTGCAATACCATCAACAATATCGAAGGTGCGTAAAGATACTAGAATCCTGTCTTATCAATGATAAGGATAACTATCGGGGTCACGGCCGCTAAAAATATCAGCGCGCCACATATCAATGTGTAAATAGTTCGTGTCATTAAAATGCCCCCATCCCAGAAAATGATATAGCAGCTGATCTGGTTAATCCTTTGGCTTAATAGTTACGCTGGCGGACTCGTCCTGAAACGTGTCCTGTCATAACAGTGATACTGCAAAAAGTGCGCCACAAAGTCCGGGATTCATAAGTGATTAATATTTATAAATAAGCAGATATTGCTGTCACAAGCTTTGTAAAATATCTGCTTCGCCATGGTGCGTCTGGAACAACGATCGCACCATTTGAATACCAATTGGAATCGATCGAGTGCGTGAACCCAATAGAAAAAGGAATGTTCGATATTCTGATATGTGGCGAACCTATAGACTCACGCAAAACCTTCACCAGGTTAGTAGTAGCCGGTGGTCTTCTGAAGATGAAGGTCCTGCTTCAGGTCAAATCCAGTCCTTACCATACATACAGAAAACACCCTGGCGAAGCGATCCTGTCAGGCGACTGTCAACTCCTGCCCTTCACGGGCGATCAACGAACGGCAGGTTCAGCTGCAAGCGGTCATTCACTTAATAATGTTCGCGGCTGATTAAAAGGCATAAACGTATATCAGGACAGCCAGCTGAAGCAGACAGCCACCGCTGTCAGTGCCGCATGGCACTGGCCAGCGGTCGGAACTGCAAGGTATAGAACATTTCCAGGTAGCGTTGTGTCTCGGCCCGCTCCAGGTCAGTGACATAACGCCAGAAACCGTACACCCGCGACAGCGTCATCAGGCGTTCAGCATAGCCCTTCCAGGTGTAGCGCTCATTCACCCGCTGCAGGGCACCCTGCGAAAAACGTCGCCACTCTTCAGGGTCCTGCCGACAGCGCGTGAAAAATTCCGCCATGCGCTGCGCCGCTGCACTGCCATGATTGGGGTCAATATGAAAACCGGAAACGCCGTCCTCGATGATCTCCCGGGGGCCACCGAAACAGGTCGCAAAGATTGGCAAGCCGGTACCCATCGCCTCAATGACCGTGAGACCAAACGCCTCAAACAGTGCCGGCTGTGCAAAGGCACCGCCATGATCGGCAATAACGCGATAGAGTTCGCCGGAAAAGGCCTTGTCGAGGTACATGCCCAGCCATCTGACCTCGTCATCCAGCCCATACTCATCCATCAGGCGATGCATGAGCTCGATCTGTTCTCGCTCCTCTGTGTCACCGGCCTTTGCCGAATCGATATGCCCGGCGACTACCAGCAGATTCGCCTCGGCACGCAACTCGGGGCACTCCGCATACCATTTCACCAGGCCGGTAATGTTTTTGATCTGGTCCATGCGCGCCATGGTAAACAGGATGGGCCGGTCACGGTCCTTCAGTACACCACGAATATCCTCACCGGTCTGACGACCAAACAGCAGCTCCTCGAATTCCGCGTGCAGGTGGCTGAGCCGCCGATTGGTCTCCGTGGCGGGAAAATAAATCTCCGGGTCTGCTCCCGGCGAGACGATATTGAATTTTGGATCGAACACATCGATACCGTGCACCACCCGGTACAGCCCCGGCATGGTATAGGCGCAATGTGCCTCATATTGCCCCACACTATCCTCCGTCCCCGCAATTTCCTGGTAGGTGGAGGTAATAATGAAATCCGCCTTGTTCATCGCGATCAGGTCCGCGGTAAACTGGCAGGAAAAGTGATACTGCTCTTCGTTTTCCTTCCAGTAGAGGTCTGAATAGAGGTATTTTGTTTTTTCCAGCGCGTGCGCGATATTGCACTGCGTCACTCCAAGCCGTTGCGACATGATCGACGCCACCAGGTTGCCGTCCGAGTAGTTGCCGATAATCAAGTCCGGGCGTCCGCCGAGTTCTGCCAGCATCTCTCGCTCGGCATCCAGACTGAAGCGTTCCAGGTACGGCCAGACCTCAAACCTGGAAATCCAGTATGGCAGCACCTCACCGGTGGTATTCACAAAGGGGACCCGCAGGATCCGTGCATTGCGCGTTCCGGTGATCAACTCGATGCGCTGGTCACAGGCAGTCCCTTCAGCCTCGGGAATGAGACGAGTCAGCACCAGAATCTGCGGCTCGATATCGAGCCCCTGCTCTTCTAGGCGGTTGTGCATTTCCTGTTCCAGGGCACGTACCTGGTCGAGAATATAAACCACCTGCCCCCCGGTATCCGGTCGCCCGAGTACACCCGACTGGCCAAACCAGCCATGCGGCGACAGGATAGTGATGGAGAAGATCATCGGGATGCGCGCCAGGAATTTCTCCAGGTTGCCCGGCGATGGTGCCTCGAGGATGTCAAGCAACAGTTGCATGGTCTCGCGCATGCGCGCCGCATTCCGCCCCCAGCCGGGTTCGAATCCCATTGTCCGTAGTTCGCTGCACACCACACCACAGTCGGCCGCGGGATCCACGCCCGCCAGGTAATCATCGGCAGCACGCAGCGTGGTGCGCAGTCCCTGCACATCCTTGACGACCTCGTTCAGCATCAGCTGCTGTTCCCGGTAACTGTGCACCCTGAGAAAGTCCAGCAGCCGTTTGTCTCCCTTGCCGAGTTCCTCGAACAGGCGACTCGACAGGCGGCGGTTCAGAAACTCAACCCCGCGACCAATGGAGCGGGCCTCGTGCATTTTCGGGAGCTCGCGCGAGAACGGCTCCAGGTCGATCTCCAGCTCCCAGCTCCAGTCATGACTTCCGTTTATCAGATGCTCCTTGAAACACAGGAACTGGCTGACACTGACACGTTCCACACCCATGGTATCCAGATGCACCCGCAAGTATTCCCAGCGGCCAACGCGAACCCGCAGTGCCAGATAGATCCAGGCGCTGTCAACCGCCGCTTCCTGCACCCGGCAGAGTAATTTTTCCAGCGGGCTATTGCGCAGACTGTCACCGTCCGGCGTCGCGCACAGCTCGGCAAGCGCATCCTGCACATCACTGCGTAGCAGGAATGCCCGTTTCATAGCCAGCAGGTGGTGCCATACCCGGTGAGC
>JAQBDO010000388.1:0-3705 GCA_032124375.1 Gammaproteobacteria bacterium | reverse complement strand
TCGACCATTTCAGGCGAGATTATACCGATAGCCCGGGTGTCTTGAGCAGCAAGCCAACTCAGTATGTTACACAGGGAAGGCCGGGGTCTGTTCCGCTTATCGTTCATGTTATATACCATCTGGCTGTGGGTGGGCTTGAGAATGGGTTGGTCACTCTGATTAACCGATTGCCTCGCGAGCGTTTTCATCATGCCATCATCTGCCTGACTGATTACACGGATTTCCGTAACCGGATTCAGGATCCGGATATCAGGGTGTTTGTCTTGCACAAGCGTCCGGGGAAGGACTTGCGGATCTACCCTGAACTCTGGCGATTGTTTCGCGAGTTGAAGCCGGATATTGTGCATACCCGTAATTTGTCGACACTGGAAGCACAGTTTCCGGCATTGCTTGCCGGCGTGCCCCATCGGGTGCATGGCGAACACGGACGTGACATCGATGACGTTGATGGCAGCAGAAGAAAATACCAGCTATTGCGGCGGCTGTTTAGTCCGATAGTACATTGCTACATTGCCCTGTCTTTTGACCTGGATCGCTACCTTCAGGATCGGGTCGGCATTCCCGGCAGTAAAATTACACATATATGTAACGGTGTGGATACCGGAAAATTCAAGTCAACCGGACAACAAAAGCAGGGTGTGTTACCTGACGATTTTTCGGGGACCGATACCATTGTGATTGGGACCGTTGGCCGCATGGAGGAGGTAAAGGACCAGGTTAATTTGGCCAACGCCTTCATCCGTCTCGTGAAAGACCAGCCTGATAATAGTAACAACCTGCGTTTGGTAATGATTGGGGACGGTGTGCTGCGTCAACCGGCGCTGTCGTTGCTTGAAATGGCTGGGCTGGGTGATGTCGTCTGGTTGCCGGGTGAGCGGGATAACGTACCCGAGCTGCTGGGTGCCATGGATGTCTTTGTACTACCGTCATTGGCCGAGGGTATTTCAAACACAATTCTTGAGGCAATGGCAACCGGTTTACCGGTCGTTGCGACCAATGTCGGAGGGAACAGCGAACTTGTCGTAGACGGGTCAACCGGTTTGCTGGTGCCGCGTAGCGATCCGGATGCGCTGGCTGCTGCTATTCGCTGCTATGTAGAGACTCCCGACTTGCGTCGAAGACATGGAGAAAACGCGCGAAAGCGCTGCGAGGCAGAATTTAGTATCACTACCATGGTGAATAATTATCAGGCTCTTTATGAGAGTTTGCTGCCGCCGAACAAAAAGGTAAGCGTTGTTGGTGCGACTGAATGTTAAAGCAATGTTCATGCAATCTCACCGATCTCAGGCTGGATTCTGGCGATAAATTTTCAACGAATATCACTGCTGTCCCGTTAACTCCCTCTCCCACCGGGAGAGGGTTGGGGAGAGGGGATAGAACGGATAACTGCCTGATTTATATCCCCTCATCCTGGCCTTCTCCCTAAAGGGAGAAGGGATGCTCTTTTTTTTAACAAGTGATTTGTCATGTCCTGCGTTCCATTACCATCGTTATCAGCTTTGCATTTATGACGTTACAGAAGCTCAATACAGTTTAGCAGGACAGCAGTGGTACAGTATATTTGTTAACTGCATAAAAGGGGGCGGTGGCGGTTTTTCTAGGACATGGTTCATTCAAGCGAAAGGCCGTCTGCTGACGGTGATGCATCCCGGCCATCCAGGCTCGGGCCCCGCCTTGCCCAGCTGCTCTCTGCACTGCTTGGAAGCACCGCGCTGCTTGCGTTTGTGCTGTTTCTCTTTACGGGCCCGTGGCAATTACTGGTTCTCTACAGGGATACAACCGCCGTATTGGCATTCGACGCCTGTCTTTCAGCCGCGTTCTTCGCCCAGCACAGCGGTATGATTCGCCGCTCTTTCAAGGCCTGGTTTGAAAACCGGGCCCCGCAGTATTACCACGGCGCCATCTACTCGATCGCCGCCGCTATCTGCCTGTATTGCGTCGTGTTGTTTTGGCAGGTATCGGAGCCTGTGTTGGTGACTGCGAACGACTCGGTGCGGCTCGCAATGCGTGCGCTATTCCTGGCGGCGCTCGGGGGTATCATCTGGAGCAACCTGGCGCTGCGCTCAATCGATGTCTTCGGCTTGCAGGCCCTGCGCTGTCATCTGCGTGGCACATCACCGCCAGCGGCCAGCCTCACCGAACGTGGCCCCTATCGCTGGGTCAGGCACCCGCAATACTTTTTTATACTGCTGATGATCTGGTCTTACCCCGACCTCACGGCGGATCGCCTGTTATTCAACGTCCTGTGGAGCACGTGGATTGTTGCCGGTACCCTGATGGAAGAACGCGACCTGGCGGTAACACTCGGTGACCGGTACAGGGAATACCAGTCGCGCGTGCCGATGCTCATTCCCTGGCGAGTGCCGCGCTAATCCAAGAATTCAATTCAAGGGGTCAGAGTACTTGAATAACTCTTGGTATGCGTAGCATAGTGCAACTCGATTTCCGTAATGATGAGATAAGATTGATGGGCGGGGTTCAAGTACTCTGATTCCTTGAATTTTAATCGGGGACGGTTCGTAAACATGCAGGATATAACACTAAGCACGATTGATCTCGTGATCGTTGCCGGCTACTTCGTGCTGGTGTTTGCCATCGGTTTTCGCATGGCGCAGCGTACCCACAGCGCCGAGGACCTGTTCCTGGCCGGGCGGCGACTGGGCTGGCTGCCGATTGGCCTGTCACTGTTTGCCTCAAACATCTCCAGCACCACAATGATCGGCCTGGCTGGTGCGGCCTACACCTGGGGTATTGCCGTTGCGAACTACGAATGGATGGCGGCCCCGATCCTGGTGGTATTTGCGATGTTCCTGGTGCCGCTGTATCTGAATGCGCGCATTGGCACGGTTCCGGAGTTCCTGGAATACCGCTATGACAAGTATGTGCGCCGCTATTTTTCCCTGTTGACCATTGTCGCGAATATAGTGGTGGATACCGCGGGTACGCTGTTTGCTGGCGCCATCGTGCTCACCGTGTTCATGCCGGGACTGGACCTGTTCAGCGCTGCGCTATTGCTGGCTGCTATTGCAGGGCTTTATACGGCAGCAGGCGGGCTGGCTGTTGTGGTCTATACAGATGTCCTGCAGGCTGTAATCCTGCTGGCTGGGTCTACGGTGGTCACGATACTCGCATTTGCGCAGCTCGATTTTTCCTGGGCATCCTTGGTGGCACAAACCCCGTCCGCGCACCTGTCCCTGATGTTGCCACTTACGGATGATAACTTGCCGTGGTTAGGCACGCTGGTGGGCGTTCCAATACTGGGTTTTTATTTCTGGTGCACCAACCAGTTCATTGTACAGCGGGTGCTGGGTGCGCGCAGCGTTACCCATGCCCGCCGCGGTGCGTTACTTGCAGGTCTGCTGAAGTTACCGGTGCTGTTCCTGATGGTATTGCCGGGTGTGATGGCCAGCGTTTTTCTTCCCGGCCTGGAGCAGGGGGACCAGGTGTTTCCTGCATTGATTGGCACGTTGTTGCCGACAGGGTTGGCCGGGCTTGTGATTGCGGCACTTATTGCGGCGTTGATGTCCAGTATCGACTCGACGCTGAATTCTGCCGCCGCCCTGGTGACACTGGATTTCGTTAAACCTTTGTGGCCGCAGCTTACGTCACGCCAGACGGCCTGGATAGGACGCACGGCCATCATGGTGTTCATGGTGCTATCCGCGCTGGTAGCACCGGCCATCGGCGGCTTCGAGGGTTTGTTCC